>CAZDYO010000071.1:0-8771 GCA_964509555.1 uncultured Acidimicrobiales bacterium | reverse complement strand
ATCTCGCATCCCGACGCGGGCAAGACCACCCTCACCGAGAAGTTCCTTCTCTACGGTGGGGTGCTAACTGCGGGCGCGGGCGCGGTGAAGGCCAAGGGCTCGGGCCGCAGCGCCACCTCCGACTGGATGGAACTCGAGCAGCAGCGCGGCATCTCCATCACGTCGACCGTGTTGCAGTTCCCCTATGGCGGCAAGGTGCTCAACCTGCTCGACACCCCTGGTCACCGCGACTTCTCCGAGGACACCTACCGGGTGTTGGCGGCCACCGACGCGGCCATCATGGTGCTCGATGGGTCGAAGGGCATCGAGGCCCAGACCCGCAAGCTGTTCGAGGTGTGCCGCGACCGCGAGATCCCGATCGTCACGTTCATCAACAAGTGGGACCGCCCATCGCGTGATCCGCTCGAACTGCTCGACGAGATCGAGGAACAGCTCATTCTCGACCCGGTGCCGATGACCTGGCCGGTCGGCGATGGCGAACGTTTCCGTGGAGTGATCGACCGCATCGGCGACCGTTTCATCAGGTTCACCCGCGTGGCCCGTGGCGCCACCATGGCCCCCGAGGAGGAGCTCGACTTCGAACGGGCCGCCTCCGAGGAAGGCGACCTGTGGACCGAGGCCAGTGAGAGCGTCGAGCTTCTCGACTCGATCGGACGCGAGTTCGACCGCAAGCGGTTCGAGTCCGGCGAACTGTCGCCGGTGTTCTTCGGTTCGGCGCTCACCAACTTCGGCATGCGGTTCCTGCTCGATGCCATGGTCGACCTCGTTCCGTCTCCTTCGCCCCGACCCGACATCAACCACGAGCCCCGCGATCTCGACGACCCGTTCTCGGGGATCGTGTTCAAGATCCAGGCCAACATGGACAAGGCCCACCGTGATCGGGTGGCGTTCATGCGGGTCTGCTCTGGCAAGTTCGAACGGGGCATGGTGGTCACCCACGGCCCAACCGGCAAGCCGTTCGCAACCAAGTACGCCCATTCGGTCAAGGGGCAGGAACGCGAGACAGTCGACGAGGCCTGGCCCGGCGATGTGGTCGGGTTGGTCAACGCCAACGACTTCCGCGTGGGCGACGCGGTGTGGGTCGACAAGCCGGTGGTGTGGCCTCCGGTGCCGAGTTTCGCACCGGCCCATTTCCGGATCGCCCGTACCACCGACACATCACGCACCAAGCAGTTCCGGTCGGGCATCACCCAGCTCGACGAGGAGGGGGTGGTTCAGGTGTTGCGCGAGCCGGGCATCGGGGACCAGGCACCCATTCTCGCCGCGGTGGGTCCGCTGCAGTTCGAGGTGGTGCAACACCGTCTCGAAAACGAGTTCGGGGCCCCGGTCGAACTCAACGCCTGTTCATGGACCACCGCCCGCATTACCGATGCCGACTCCGCAGACACCCTGCGGGGCATGTCGGGGGTCACCGTGGCGGCGCGTTCCGATGGAGAGTTGCTGGCCCTGTTCGAAAGCCCGTACTGGCTGCAGCGTCTCGAAGCCGATCATCCGGAACTCACCCTCGACAAGCTGATCGCCGAGGGCTGAGCGCCGCTCAGAGCCGCGGCGCCCATTCGGGCGCCGACGAACCGAGCAGCTGCGGCCCGTGGCTCCACCGGCCGGCGGTCGGGAGGGGCGCGGTGACGGTGCCGAACGGCGTGTCGACATCGTGAAGTGTCCAGGATTCGGGAATCGGTTTCGCGGGCCGGAACGCCCTTGGCCCGCCGAGCGACACCAGCCAGTTACGTGTACGCAGCAGTGAGAGCCTGGCCAGCCAGGTTCCCCCGACCTCGGCCTGATGATCGAGCAGGCGTCGGGCGGTGAATGCGGCCAGGTAGCCGGTGGCGAAGTCGAGGGCCTGAACGGGTAGCGGGGTGGGGCCGTCGGCCGCCGCTGCTTCGCGGCCGGCTTCAACAATGCCGGTGGTCGACTGCACGATCGAGTCGAAGCCGCGACGCCCGGCCCACGGGCCGACCCAGTCGAACGCCGAGATCTGCACCACGACCGTGCCCGGTGCGACCGCCGAGACCGGGAATCCCTTGGCGGCCAGCGCGCCCGGCCTGTAGGCGTCGAGCCACACATCGCACCCGTCGAGCAGCGAGGTGAACATGCGTCGCCCAACCTCGTCGTCGAGATCGACGTGGGCGTTGCGCTTGCCGAAACCCGTGGCCATTACCGCCATGTCGACGCTCGGGAGGTTGGGTGACCCGACCCTCAGCACATCGGCGCCGTGGGCTGCCAACGCTTGTCCGGCCACCGGACCGGCGATGACCCGCGTGCAGTCGAGCACCCGGGGCCGTCTGCCGGCCTCGCGTGGCAATGCGTCGCCAAGTCGTTCGACACTGATCAACGGCAGTTCGGCGGTGGTCGCGGCGTGGGGCGTGGCGTTCCATTCGTCGAGCGTGCGCAGCCGGGCCGCGATGCCTCCGGCCGCGGCGATCTCGCCCTCGAGCGTGTCGGGGTCACGCGTCAGGATCGCCCGCTGCACCGAGTCCCGGTCGGGCTGGCATCCGAGCAACCCGGTGACCGCATCGGCGTGGTGGGCGAAGTTGCAGTGAAGCTGAATGAAGCGATCATCGGCGGTGCGGTAGTAGCCCGATAGTGGCGCCCAACCCGACTTCAGCTCACCGCCAACCTCAACATGCCCGGTGAAGGCCGACACCACCCGGCTGCGGTCAAGGCTGCCGACCCCGGCTGCGAGATTCGCAGCGGCGACGCTGGCGAAGGCCACCGTGTCGACATCGAACGCCGACACGAATCCCGCCGTGCCCGTGAGTTCGAGCGAGTCGATGCCGAGCGCGGGCCCCGGAACGAGTTCACCGAGTGTCGCAACCTCAGCTGCGATTATCGCCGTCGGGTCAGGCATCGGCCGGAAGCGCCCGTGTCGCACGCCATCTCAGCCATACCCAAAGCGCCGCCACGACCTGACAGCCGAGCACGATTCGGCCGACGTCGACAACCGGCTTCCACCGCACACCTCGCTGGTCTATGACGAACGCTCCAACTGGCCGGGCGTCGACTCCAAATCCGCCGCCCTCGCCGCCCTGTTCACCGTCGTTGCCGCCGCCTCCTCCCCCGCCGCCGCGAACGACCGCGGCCGGGATTACCGTGACGCCGTCAACCGTGACCGCCTTGCCGTAGACCCGCTCCGCGCTCACGAATCCGGCGGCACGCTTCAAGACGTCTTTCACACTCATGAGGCTCTCCCGGTGGCTGACGGTCGCGACAGTACCGCTTGGCTCGGGTGGCACGGAATTGCCTTGCAGTGACCGCGCTGTGAGGCTGTCGCCATGATCGACACTCTCCTCTCGAAGACGGCCGTGGTCACCGGAGCCGCCGGTGGCATCGGCCTGGCGTTCACCGAACGGTTCATATCCGAGGGCATGCGGGTGGTGATGGCCGACATCGACGAGGTTGCTCTGGCCCGCGAGGCAACACGGCTCGAAGCCGCCGGGGCCGACGTGGTCGGGGTGCTCACCGATGTCCGTGACCCATCGTCGGTGGAGGCCCTTCGCGACGAAGCGCTGTCGGCGTTCGGGGCCGTCCACGTGGTGTGCAACAACGCCGGCGTGGCCGTGGCCGGCTCGATGGCCGAGGCTTCGCCGGCCGACTGGCGCTGGGTTGTCGATGTCAACATTCTCGGGGTGGCCCACGGTGTGTCGGTGTTCGCCCCGCTCCTGGTCGAGCAGGGTGAGGGGCACATCGTCAACACAGCCAGCGAGGCCGGGCTGGTCACGAATGATTTCATTGGCGTCTACTGCGCCACGAAGCACGCCGTGGTCGGTCTCTCGGAGTCGCTGTGGCGAGAAGTCCATCCGAAGGGGGTGGGGGTCAGCTGCCTGTGTCCGAACCTCATCAACACCCGGATCTTCGAGAGCGAACGAAATCGCGACGACGGCGTGGAGGTGCGCCCGGACGAGGCGGCCATGTTGGCGCCGCTCCGCGAGGCCATCGAAGCGACCGGTCTGCCCCCGTCGGCCGCGGCGGACGCAGTGGTTGATGCCGTCCGCGCCGACCGGTTCTGGGTGTTCACCCACGAGTTCACACCTGGCCTGGCCGCGGTGCGAATCGACGACATCGATGCCGGGCGAAACCCGACCGATCCGTACGCCGCGTTGCTCGGCGGCGCCGATTAGCCCACCGGACCTGCTTACACTTACGCCGTATTCACCACAAGGGGACCGAATGACCGACGTGCAACGACCGCCGATCCGTGACTGGGAAACCGATCTCGATCATGGTCATCCCGACTACGCAGCCGCGGCCCCGGAGATCTGGGATCAACTCCGCTCCACCTGCCCGGTGGCCCACACCGACCGCTACGGCGGAGCGTGGCTGCCCACCCGCCACGAAGACGTGTCGGCCATCGCACACGACACAGAGCATTTCAGCTCGCTCGGCGCGGTGGTCACCGAATGGAAGCCCGACATTCCACCGCCGATGGGTTACGCCCCGCCGATCACCTCCGACCCGCCCTTCCACGGGATCGCCCGTCGGATCCTGCTCGAGTTCTTCTCTCCCAAGGCCATCGCCAATTGGGAGCCAGTGGCCCGCCATTCCTGCCGTGAGCTCCTCGACGAGATCGAGGCCTCCGGTCTTGATGTAGTCGACGCCGCACAGATGTACACGCAGCACATTCCGGTGAGGATCATCGCCGACATGTTGGCACTGCCGCGCTCCGACGGCGACAAGTTCCGGGTGTGGATCCATCGCATCCTGGAACAGACCGGTTCCGAGGAAGTCGACTGGGAAGACACCCTCGACTTCTACCTCGAACAGAAAGTTGCCGAGCGGCGTCAGGATCTGGGCGACGATCTGATCAGCTATCTCTGCCAGGCCGAGATCGAAGGTCAGCCGCTGCTGGACGACCACGTGAAGGGCACCATCGCGCTGCTGATCATCGCCGGGATCGACACCACGTGGTCGGCCATCGGGGCCAGCATCTGGCATCTGGCCCAGAACCCCGACGACCGCCGCCGATGGGTCGAGGACCCGGATGTGCGGCTGTTCGCCATCGAGGAGTTCCTGCGGTTCTACGCTCCAGTCACCATGGCCCGGCTGGCCCTCGAGGACACCGAGATCGCCGGCTGCCCGGTGGCCAAGGACGACTGGGTGCTGCTCCCCTTCCCGGCCGCCAACCGTGACCCGGCACAGTTCGAGCAGGCCGACGAGTTCGTGATCGATCGGGCCCGCAACCGTCACTCGGCGTTCGGTCTGGGAATCCACCGTTGCGTCGGGTCGAATCTGGCTCGCATGGAACTCACCGTCGCCATTGAGGAGTGGATGGACCGTTTCCCCGATTTCGAACTGTCGGCCCCGGAGACGGTTCGCTGGTCGACCGGTCAGGTGCGCGGGCCCCGCGAGCTACCGTTGCGAATCCTCGGAAGGGAGCAGCAGTGAAGATCAAGTACAACCGCGACGCCTGCCAGGGCCACAACCGTTGCTACATGCTGGCCCCCGAGCTATTCGACACCGACGACGAGGGCTATGCGATCCTGCTGGTCGACGGCACCGTGCCCCCGGAGCTCGAAGAGAAGGCCCAACTCGCGGCCGACAACTGCCCCGAGTACGCGATCGAAGTCATCGCCGACTGACCTCCCGCCCGGCTTGGCCGTGGCCGCCGGAGACGATTACTTTGCCTGCCACAACCGCTGGCCTTCACCGGCGATCGGTGGGTCGGCATGGGCCAGGGGGGTCTGATGCAGAGAATATCGGTGCTCATTGCGGCGATCACATTGTTGGCGGCAGCCTGCGGTGGATCCTCGGGAACCGGCTCGCCGTTCGGCGACAAGGCACTCAAGAAAGCGGCCGAGCAGGCCGGCGCCAACGTCGACGTCAACTCCGACGGCGGCCTCACCATCAACACCGATGACGGTTCCCTGACCATCGGCGGTACCGACGCCAACGGGAACAGCGTCGACTTCTCGGCCACCGGCGCAGACGGAGAGGTTGTCGTCGGGAAGTCCTACGACAGCGTCCCCCCGGACTTTCCCCTGCCGGTCCCCGAGAATGTCGACATCGCCTACTCCAGCTCAACCGAGGTAGCAGGCGACACGGCCTGGACTTTGACCTTCGACTTCGACCCGTCCCGGGTCAACGAAGTCGCGGCTCTCTACGAGTCCGCCGCCACCGATCAAGGGTTCACGGTCGACGGAAGCTCGAGAGACGCCGACAGCTACATGATGATTGCGAGCCGCGACACACTCAACATCATCGTCGGCATGACCAACTATGGTGACTACTGGGAAGCCGACGTGGAGTGGGCCAACTACGGCGGCTGAGCGCACAGCTGCTCGCGCCATCAACAGCCACTACCTTCGAGGTCGTCACCAGCCGCCATGAGGATTCACAAGTTCACCTCCACGACGGCATTCGTCGCTGTCGACCTCGCTGACGCTGAGCACTCGTCCGGTCAGGTCCGATGGGCCAAGAAGGTCCTTCAGGGCGGCGCCAAGGATCTGGCACGTTCACAGACCTACACCTACGCTGTGCTCGGCATGAAGAAGGGTGGCGCTTCGGCTGGGATCAGCGCCGTTCCCGAGGATCGTGACGCCGCCATCGCAGCCTTCGTCGGAGAGGCCGCCGAGTTCGTCGCGGCCGGTATGTATCTCCCTGACGTCGCCAAGGGAGTCTCTGAATCCGACCTCTCCCCTCTGCGCGCCGCCGACCCACGTGACGCCACCCGATTCACGGGCGACAAACCGACCTTCGCCGATCGCTGCGATGCCCTCAGCGCCGTTGTTTGCGCCGAATCCACGGCCGGTTCACTGGGCGGGCGCACCGTGGCCATCGAGTCGACCGGCCCGGTGGCCTCGCACCTCGCCAAGTTGGTGGCACAGCGTGGCGCTGAATTGGTGGCCGGACCCGGCGTCGATTCCGATGTCGCGGCGCTCGAATCGGGGGCCGACATCCTGTTCGTCGGCTCGAAGATGGGTGTGGTCGGTCATGGAGCCGCCGCGAAGCTCACCGATGCGTCGGCGGTTGTCCCGTGCGGCCGACTGCCGATCACGGCCAAGTCGCTGGCCGTGTTGCGCCTCGCTGGGGTGGCCGTCGCCCCCGACTTCGTGGCCCTCGCTGGTTCCACGATCGCTCTGTGGGCAGACCCAGGCCGGTCGGAGACCGACATCGAATCGGAGATCACCGAACGGATGGGCGCCGCGTCCGCGGAGTTCGCGGGCCACGCCGACGGGCCACTGCTAGCAGCGTGCTACCGGGCCGAGGAGTTCCTCGCCACCTGGCAGGAGACCCTTCCGTTCGGCCGGCCGCTCGCCCCCTGATCACGGCCCGGCGAACATCTGCACCGGCGCGGCCGGGCTGTCGGACGGAGGGGCGATGCCGTCGTAGGAGCCAAGTTCGCTGCGCCCGACAACCATCCAATGAACCTCGTCGGGCCCGTCGGCCAGCCTGAGGGTGCGCTGCCCTTGATACATGGTGGCCAGTGGTGTCCATTGACTCACACCGGTGGCCCCGTGGATCTGAATGGCCTGGTCGATGATCTCGCACACCCGTTTGGGCACGAGTGCCTTCACCGCGCTCACCCACACACGGGCTTCGGCGTTGCCCAGCGTGTCCATGGCCTTGGCCGCCCTCAGCACCATCATGCGCATGGATTCGATCTCCACCCGGGCCTTGGCGATGATCTCGGTGTTGCCTCCGAGCCGGGCGATGGGTTTGCCGAACGCGTGGCGCTCGAGCCCGCGGCGACACATCAGTTCGAGGGCTTTCTCGGCGGCGCCCACCGAGCGCATGCAGTGATGGATCCGGCCCGGCCCGAGCCGAAGCTGGGAGATCTCGAAACCGCGTCCCTCACCCAGGAGCATGTTGGACGCCGGGACCCTCACGTCGGTCAGACGGATGTGCATGTGACCGTGGGGGGCGTCGTCCATGCCGAACACCTGCATAGATCCGAGGATCTCAACACCGGGGGTGTCCATGGGCACGAGGATCTGCGATTGCTGACGGTGAGGCGGGGCGTCGGGGTTGGTCTTCACCATGCAGATCATGATCTTGCAGCGGGGATCCCCGGCCCCCGAGGAGTAGTACTTCTCCCCGTTGATGACCCATTCGTCGCCGTCGAGTTCGGCCTTCGTCGAGATGTTCTTGGCATCCGACGACGCCATGCCGGGCTCGGTCATCGCGAAACACGACCTGATCTCACCGCGCAGCAACGGCTCGAGCCATTCCTTCTTCTGCTCAGGAGTGCCGACCCGCTCAAGCACCTCCATGTTGCCGGTGTCGGGCGCCGCGCAGTTGAGCGCCTCCGGTCCGAGCGGGTACTTGCCGAGCTCCATTGCCAGGTAGGCGTAGTCGAGGTTGGACAGCCCCTCGCCGGTCTCGGCATCGGGCAGGAAGAAGTTCCACAAGCCGAGTTCCTTGGCCTTGTCCTTGGCCTCTTCCAACACTTCGAGTTGACCGGGGGCGTAGCTCCAGCGGTCGGCACGACCCTCGCCGAGCCTCACGAACTCGGCCTGCATCGGGGCGACGACCTCGTCGAGGAACTTGACGACCTTGTCGAACAGGGGTCGGGCCTCTTCCGACATTCGAAGATCGAAGTCGTCGTTTGAGCTGGTTTTCAGACCGGTTGGGCGCATTGGGTACTCCTGTGACTGCGAGACACGACATGGTGCCACGTCCGGCTCCCGGACACCCATCCGATGTGCTGTCCGGATTCGGTTCCCGCGTCCGGCATGGTCTTCCCCTGTTCGTTCTTCGCCAATTGGGCCGTACGATGTTGGTTCACGGGGCTGTAGCTCAGTTGGCTAGAGCACCTGCTTTGCAAGCAGGATGTC
>CAZDYO010000070.1:0-8877 GCA_964509555.1 uncultured Acidimicrobiales bacterium | reverse complement strand
CGACCGAACGACTGCTCATGTTCCACGAGGGGAATCTACCGTGTCAGCCGAAATTGACGGGGTCGAAAATATCGCGTAGCAGCGTGACCCCGCCCACGAAGACCAGCAACAGCACGACCACGTAGGTGATGGGCAGCAGTTTCGCGGCGTCGACTCGATACCGGCGACCACCGAACGACCGAAGCCGCTCGTAGGTGGCCACCGCCACATGACCGCCGTCGAGCGGGAGCAGGGGGATCAGGTTGAACACCCCGATGAAGATGTTGATCACGAACAACAGCGACAGCGTGTCGGCCAGCCCGCTCTTCACCGCCGCGGCGCCGAGTCCGGCCACGCCGTAGATCGACAGGATTCGACTCTCGTCGGGGTTGGAGGAATCAAGCCTGCGCAGCTCGAGCTCGCGGGCGGCGGTGATCGAGTCGCCGGATGGTTCCGGGCTGCTACTCGAACCCAGCACACCATCGAACGCGCCGTTGAGACCGCCTGTTATGGCCTTCGGGAAGGCAACGGTGACGTCCTTGACGAAGCTACCGAAGGTGGTGAATGTCTGGCCGGCCGCTTCGACGACCCCCAGCCCCGGCGACGAATAGTTGGCTGATACGCCGAAGAATCCGATGGTGGCCACCGACGGGTCGACCAGCCTGTTGACGATCACCCCTTCGACAACGCCGGGGCGGCCCGTGGAACCATCGACCACGGTGACGGTGAGCGGCTCACCAATGTGGTTCGACGCGAATGCCGCGAACTCGGCGTAGGTCGGCGCGTGGTCGAGCTCGAGTCCGTCCACCGACAGGATCCTGTCCCGGGCAATGAGGCCGTCGATGCCATCCGCGCCTTCGGCGGTGAGACGCTCGCCGATGACCGCTGATGAATCAACCACGTTTCCGTCGTGAAGATAGGTGATCGGAACCGAGCGGCCGGCCCGCGACCGCACCAGACGGCCGAAATCGGCGAATGTCCCGACTTCCTGCGAATCGAAGGTGATCAGTTCGTCGCCGGGGACAAGACCGGCCATCGACGCCGCACTGTCGACTGACACCGTGTCGAGCGTCCACCCGTCGACTTCGCTGGCCGCCGTGGACTGATCGACCGGTCGGCCGTTGGTGAGAAACAACGTGAACAGAAGCCCCAGGGCCATCAGGAAGTGCATCGTCGACCCGGCCACCGCCACCATCAGCCGACGGGGGTAGGACTTCTGCCGGTAGGTGCGGGGCTCATCGGCGGGGTCGACCACGTCGAGACTGCTCATACCGATTATGCGGACATAGGCGCCCAGCCAGATCGCCTTGATTCCGTATTCGGTTTCTCCGTGATGGAACGACCACAGCTTCGGACCGAACCCGATGAAGAACTCGGTGACCTTCATGCCCGACCACTTGGCGGTGAGATAGTGACCTAGTTCGTGCATGGTGATCATCACCACCAGCGCCAGGATTATGATCACCCAACTCCATGAGGCCAGGAAGCCGATGGCCAGCATTCCGACGATCAGCGAGACCAACCCGGTCCAGCTCTGCTGGATCACCTCGCCCTCATCGAGGGGCGGTTGTCGGTCTGAATCGGGAATCGTTTGGGTCATGCGTTCACCCTTTGGGCAATCAGCTCGGTGGCGGTTTCGCGTGCCAGACGATCGGTTTCGAGTACAACCCCGACATCGCTGGCCAATGTTCCCGGCCAGCGTTGAAGAGAGGCTTCGACCACCTCGGAAATATCGGTCCAGCGGATCAATCCCTTGAGGAACGCCTCGACAGCCACCTCGTTGGCCGCGCTCAACCATGCCGGTGCGGTTTCGCCGGCGCGTCCGGCGTCGAATGCCAGCGACAGGCACGGGAACGATCCGGTGTCGGGTACCCGGAAGTCGAGACGGGACATTTCGGTCCAGTCGATGTCGCCGTACGGGATGTCGAGACGGTCGGGATACGCCAGCGCGTATCCGATGCACAGGCGCATGTCGGGCATGGAAAGCTGCGCGATGGTGGCCCCGTCGGAATAGGTGACCATCGAATGGACAATCGACTGCGGATGGACCACCACGTCGATGGAGTCGAACGACGTGCCGAACAGCTCGTGGGCCTCGATGACCTCGAGCCCCTTGTTCATGAGAGTGCTCGAATCGACGGAGATCTTCGGCCCCATTGACCAGGTCGGGTGGGCCAACGCGTCGGCCACGGTGACCTCGGCCAACTGGGAGGGGGTGTAGCCGCGAAACGGTCCACCGCTGGCTGTGAGCACGATCTTGGCCACTCGCTCGGGGTTGTCGTTGGCCCGGAGACACTGATGGATGGCGCAGTGCTCCGAATCGACCGGCACCAACTCGGCACCCGGGGTTGAACGTGCTCTTTGGACCACCGGCCCGCCGGCTATGAGCGACTCCTTGTTGGCCAAACCCAGGCGGCGGCCCGACTCGAGGGTGGCCATGGTGACCGACAGCCCGGCGAATCCGACCACCCCGTTTATGACCGTCGGTGCGGCCGAGGTGGCCTCCGAGAAGGCGTTGGGACCCACAAGCAACTGCGTCCCTGCGGGAAGCATCCCGGAGAGTTCCCGGGCCAGCGACTCGTCTCCGAGAGCTACCACGTCGGGGCGAAATTCGTGTGCCTGCTCGGCGAGCAGCCCAATGGACCTGTTGGCCCCCAGGGCGGCCACGCCGTATCGCTCGGGTGCCGACCTGATGATGTCGAGAGTCTGTGTGCCGATGGATCCCGTGGAACCAAGCACCGAAACATTGCTGATCACGCTGTTCAACCTAAGGGAGGAATCGCCCCGCAGGACCGCGGTGTCAGACCAACCCCACGAGTCGGGCCACATACCAGGTGACCGGAAGCACGAACAGGAGACCGTCGAAGCGGTCGAGAAGGCCTCCGTGACCTGGGAGAATTGTCCCCATGTCCTTCACCCCGAGGTCACGCTTGAGCAGCGACTCGGCCAGGTCTCCGACGGGAGCAGCGATGGCCGCCGACGCACCCAGCAGCAACGACGCGGCCACTCCTCCGCCGAGAAGATCCTCGCCGAACGGCGACGGCTGGCCGGTTGCCCCGATGACCAGGCCCACGACGATGGCCACGAGGCCCCCGCCCACCAAGCCCTCGACTGTTTTGTTGGGGCTGGCCGCGGACAGCGGCGACTTCCCCATGGTGGAACCGATCGCCAGAGCGCCGACGTCGTAGCCCACGGTTACCAGAACCGCCGCGGTGAGCAGTCCGGTTCCGATCGTGGGCACCGAAAGCATCAACGCCGCATAGGAACCCAGCAGCCCGATGTGGACCACTCCCAGCATGGTGCTGGCCAAGCCCTTGAGCGGCGCCTCGGTGGTGACCCCAGAGATGTACCAGACAAAACCGAAAATCACGGTGAGTACCAACACCAGCGGCATGGCCGCCTCGCCCTTCCAGTAAACGGCCAGGGGAAGAGTCACGACCGACACCAATCCGAGCAGCACGGCAGGGTGATATCCGGCGGAACGAATCGCGTTGAAATACTCAACCGAGGCCATGCCCAGAAGTCCGGTGACCACTATGACCGCGGCTACGGGGGCCACCGCCATCGATACCAGGATGAGAGCGGCCAGCCCGACACCCACAATGATCGCCACCGGCATGTCCCGGCCACCCCCGCCCGCGGGAGCGGCACCGAGGGCCTGCTGACGACGGGGCGGAACCGATCCGGCGGCCGCAGGCCTCGCCGAGGGTTGGCCGTCGTCGAAACCGAAGAAGTCGTCGCCCAGGCCGGCATCCGAAGGCGGGACGACCACAGACCGGGGGGGCGCCTGAGGGGCGTCCTCTCCCGCCCACTGGGGGGTGGAAGAGACTTCGGCCCATGCCGCCATGTCGGTCGGATCGGCCTCGCTCAGCATCGGCTCGGGCGAGAAAGTGACCGAATCAGCGGTGCCGCCGATCTGGGGCACGGCACCCGTGGGCGGGTCACTCCAATGTGGGACTGCTGCGTCGTCGTCGTCGAAGGACACGTCGTCGTCACCGAAGACCGAACGCCCCGGGGCAACGACGTCGTCGTCGACCGGATCGCCGCCGGAGATTACCCGGAAGCCCTCGAAATCATCAGAATCATCAGTCACGGAATCGCCCTTCCGGAGCCGGGAGGTCAGACCTCCATCAGCTCCTTTTCCTTCTGGGCCTGCGCACTTTCGATCTTGGCGATGTGCTCGTCCTTGAGCGCATCGACACGATCCTCACCACGCTGGATGTCGTTCTTGGAGACACCACCATCATGCTCCAGATCTTCGAGTTCCTTGCGCGCGCCACGGCGAACGCCGTTGACCCGCTGCTTGGCCTCCTCCGCCATGGCCCGTACGACCTTCACCAATTCGCGTCTGCGTTCCTCGGTGAGCTGGGGAAAGTTGAGCCTTATGACACGGCCGTCGTTGCTCGGGTTGAGACCCATGTTGGCATTGATGATCGCCCTCTCGATGGTGTCGAGGTTGGCGGCGTCGTGTGGGGTGACAACAAGCTGCCGGGCTTCGGGGACCGAGAAGCTGGCCAGCTCCTGCAGTTTCATCTCGACGCCATAGGCCTCGGCGGTGAGCCGCTCGAACAATGCCGATGAGGCCCGTCCGGTACGGATGGTGGAAAACTCCCTGCGGGCGTGATCGACGGCGTCATCCATCTTCTCGATGGCTTCCTCCAATATCAGATCGATCATGTCGTCGCTCACACAGACCCCTTCTGGCCGTCTACGAGAGTACCCACGGGCTGGCCCTCCAGCAGGGACCTGAAATTACCCTGCCCCATGAGATCAAACACGACAATCGGAAGTTCGTTGTCCATGCACAGCGTGATGGCGGTGGCATCCATCACCTTCAAGCCCCGATTCAACACTTCGAGATAGCCCACATGATCGAGCTTCGACGCCGATGAATCGTGGCGCGGGTCAGCGGTGTAGATCCCGTCGATCCCCCCGTGGGTGCCCTTGAGAACTGCCTCGGCCTCTATCTCGATCGCACGCAGCGAAGCTGCGGTGTCGGTGGTGAAGAAGGGATTGCCGGTTCCTCCGGCGAAGATGACCACTCGATCCTTCTCCAGATGACGGATGGCCCTCCGACGGATGTAGGGCTCAGCG
Source organism: uncultured Acidimicrobiales bacterium (assembly GCA_964509555.1). Lineage (GTDB taxonomy): Bacteria > Actinomycetota > Acidimicrobiia > Acidimicrobiales > Aldehydirespiratoraceae > SZUA-87. The sequence goes on along the minus strand of CAZDYO010000070.1, from coordinate 3,804 downwards.
ATCTGCGCCATGTGGATCGCGCTCTGGACCCTCGTGGGTTGATCGAGGCTTTCGAGGGTGTCCTGAAGCGCCAGGGCGTTCATCACGGTGGCGAGCATGCCCATGTAATCGGCCTGGGCACGGTCCATGCCCTCGCCGGCCCCGGCGATGCCGCGCCAAATGTTGCCACCGCCGACGACGACGGCGATGTCGACGTCGAACTGGCGCTTGGCCGCGACAATGTCCTCGGCGATGCCCCTCACGGTGGAACCATCAATACCGAACTCGAGCGGTCCGGAGAACGCCTCACCGGAAAGCTTCAGCAGAACACGGTTCCAGCGGGCCTTGTCGGAACCCCGCTGCGAGCCGTGTTTTGCTGAACTCATTCTCAAGCCCCGATCGTCACCTGGACGAATCGTACGATGCTTCCACCACCGAGTGTGTCTTTCACGGCGGTCTTTTCACCGTTGAGACCCTGCTCGAGCAGAACAGCGTTGCTGAACCAACCACGAAGGCGGCCGCTCACGATCTTGTCCCAGGCCTGCTCGGGCTTGCCCTCGGCCTTGGTTATCTCGAGCAGCGACTCGCGCTCCTTTTCGACATCCTCGGCGGGAACCTCATCAGTGGTGAGGTACGACGGCTTGGCGAAAGCGACGTGGAGCGACACCTGGTGAAGGTTGGCCGCCGGAACGCCCGATCCCTCGACGACCACGGCGTTGACCCCACGGCCGTCCTGGATGTGGAGGTAGGTGTCGAGGTCGTTTCCCTCGGCGGCCTCGACACGCACGACGGTGCCGAACTCGAGATTCTCCTTGAGGGTCAGCTTCAGTTCGTCGAGTGCGTCGCGGAAGTCGTCGACAGCATCGGCGCCCTTGACCAGCGCGGCCTCAGCCAACTCCTTGGCCATCGAGGTGATGGCCTCGCTCTTGGCCGAAAAGTCGGTCTCGGTCTTTATCTGGGCGATGGCCGCCACCTTGTCGGCGGTGGCGATGGAGACGACACCCTCGTCGTTTTGACGGTCGCCACGATCAGCTGCCTTGGCCAGGCCCTTCTCCCGAAGAATCTGCTTGGCGGCATCCATGTCGCCGTCGGCAGCGGTGAGTGCCTTCTTGGCATCCATCATTCCGGCACCGGTCGCGTCGCGCAGCGCCTTTACGTCCTTGGCAGTGATTGCCATGTTCTGTTTCTCCTGAGTCGTTCTTCGAAGCGGTGGGTCAGGCCTCGGGTGTGCCGGCGTCGCCGGCCACCGGAAGGGAATCCTCAACGGCAGCGGCTGGGGCCTTTTCGGCCTCGGCGGGTGCCGCCTCAGCGGTGGAGGCCTCAGTGGTGGAGGCCTCGGCAGGTGCCGCCTCAGCGGCAGCGAGTCGGGCCTCGCGGGCGGCGGCCTCGGCCGCGGCCTCGGCGCGGGCCTTGGCCTGCTGCTCGGCTATGTCGGCCTCCTGGAGCGCGTTGCGCTGGGGAGCGTCGTCGGTGACCCGCTTCGAGCGAATGAATCGACCTTCACGAACTGCATCGGAGATCACTCGACTCATGAGTTCACCGGCGCGGATCGCGTCGTCGTTGCCCGGGATGGCGAAATCGACCAGGTCGGGATCACAATTGGTGTCGACCACGGCCACGATCGGAATTCCGACCTTGCGGGCCTCGGTGACGGCGATGTGTTCCTTCTTGGTGTCGAGGATGAACACGGCCTGCGGGAGCTTCTCCATGTCGCGGATGCCACCGAGGTTGCGCTCTAGCTTGACCAGCTCGCGGTTGATGAGAAGAGCTTCCTTCTTGGGCATCGACTCGAACTCACCCGAGTCGCGCATGCGCTGGTATTCCTTCATCTTCGAGACACGCTTGGAGATGGTCTGGAAGTTGGTGAGCATGCCGCCGAGCCAGCGCTCGTTGATGTAAGGCATGTTGCATCGCTCGGCGTAGGACTGAATCGATTCCTGGGCCTGCTTCTTGGTGCCGATGAACAGCACGGTGCCACCCTCGGCGACGAGATCACGGATGAAGACGTATGACTTCTCGAGATGTCCGAGCGTCTGGTGGAGGTCGACGATGTGGATTCCCGACCGTTCGCCGTGGATGAACCGCTTCATCTTGGGGTTCCAGCGACGGGTCTGGTGACCGAAGTGGACACCAGCCTCCAACAACTGCTTCATGGATATGACTGCCATTGCTTCTCCCGGTTGACGAATCAGCACCCGACGCCTTGGCGACCGGGTTCGGTGCTGACCGCTGTGATCTTCCGACGGATCCGATCTGGAACCGTGCGGGGCCCGTGGGCCGCTGGCAGTGTAGCGGGCGGCCGGTCGGGCTCATCATGACTGATGCCGGTGAACCGGGTTCGATCATCCGATCGTGGAGACGATCACACCCCCGGCCACCAGGCCCGCCCATGCCCTCTCCAGATGTTCCACACCAAATGCCCGGACCCCGGCCACCAGGCGTTTGAACCGGCCCACACAAGCGGCCGGAAGACCGGCCAGTGCGAGCGAGACTTCCCGGTCGACCTCCTCGTATCCGGGCATGTCGCCATGCACATGGGACCCGATGGGAACATCGATCATCACGTTTTCTGCACCTTTGGCGCTGGTTGTGGAGCCGGGAACCACGACATCCCCGGAGGCGCCGATCGACACAGCATGAACCCCTTGCGGGAATGCAACTTCGCTGGTCTTGCCGGCGTAGCCGCTCGGCGAGAGATCGTCGATGGCGTCGGCGGCGATCAACGAATCGGGAGCCACCCGCTCGGCTGTGCCGACAATGACGGTGACGCTGGTTGACAATTCCACGGCTTGGAAGACCTCGGAAAGGGGCACACCGTGGTTGGGAGCCGCGATGGTGAGGGCCACGCCGATCCTCACTCCTACCCCCTTGCCGGCAACCTCGGCAACCGCCAGTCTCGTGAGCAAGCCTCCGAGGCTGTGTCCGTAGACATCGATGGTCACCCCGGGGTTGAGCGCCGACACCTCCCGCAAGAGCGCAACCAGGTCGTCGACGTTGTCGGCAACCGATCCCCTGGTGTCGGCCTCCGTGTAAGTGGAGGACGTGATCTCGCCGACGGCACCGTCGATGTTGGGATCGGACCCGTCCGGCACTCTCCCGCCCGCGTAACTGAACCTGATTATGTCGGCCCGGTCGTATCCGTGGGAGCCCAGGTCGAGCTGGGCCATGGCCCCGGCGGTTGCCGACGATGAATTGAGGCCATCGACCACGATGGCGATCCGCCGCTCCGGCGGTGGCCCCACCACGGCCCGGGACTCCGTGCACTCACGGGGCCTGACCGCCTCGTAGACGATGAGCGCCCACCTCTGGACCATTGTGTCCCAGTCCAGCTCATCGGCGAGCACCGCCAGCATCAATGCGGAGTCGATCAAGCCCGACAGAATCGACGGCGCATCGATCCACCTGGCTGTGGTCGACGCGACCGACCCCACCCTCCGGACCAGCCCGCCCAACACACCGAATCTGCTTCCACCCGAGCGGTTCCGCTCAACCTTGAGGAACTCGACTCGCTCGGAGCGTTCGCGAATGTCGAGCCATGCCTCCCGTTGCCCCGGTTCGGGATGTGGCAACAACGACACTTCAACCGAGCGGAGGCCGAACATGGTCTCCGGGTCGACATATCGGCCGTCGAGTCGCATTCCGAAGTGGAAGCCGGCCCCCGACACCGCGATCCGGTCGCCTGCATCCACGATCTCGCCCCTTCTGACGAGGATTCGATCCAGGTATGAGTAGCTGGTGAGAAGTCCTCCGCCGTGGTCGACCGTGATGTGGAGCGAACCGGCCACGGCACCGGCGAAGACCACGATCCCCTTGGCCGACGCCACC
>CAZDYO010000069.1:0-8890 GCA_964509555.1 uncultured Acidimicrobiales bacterium | reverse complement strand
AGGCCTACATAACCGGGAGATTCGGATGAACGAGATTCGATCCAACCTCACCGACCGCCTCGAACAGATCGAGAGTCAACTCCTGGCCATGGCCGAGGAGGTAGCGGTCAGGATCGGGGAGGTCACCTCCGCGCTTGTGGAGGGCGATGTGAATGCCGCGGATGAACTGATCCGGGCCGATGACGACATGGACCTGGCGTCCCTCCAGGTTGAGGAGGACTGCATCGACACCATCGTTCGTCAGGCCCCGGTGGCCGGCGACCTGCGATTTGTGCTGTCGTCGCTCCACCTCAACAGCGAAATCGAGCGAAGCGGCGACCTCACCACCAACATCGCCAAGGCGATCGGGCGTCTCCAGGGGGCCCGTCTCGATGAGCGGGTTCGTGACCTGATCGTTCAGATGTCGGTCCAGGCCCAGTTGCTGTTCCGACGGGCCGCCGAGTCACTGGCCGCGCGCGACGACGAGTTGGCCGCGTCGATAGATGAGCTCGACGACGTGCTCGACGACCTTCACGTCCGCTACATCCAAACGGTTATGCAGGACGCCCGGCGAGGCACCCTTGAGCCCCAGCAGTCCCTGCAGCTCGCTCTGGTGGGCCGGTTCTACGAACGCATCGGCGACCATGCCGAGAACATCGGTGAACGGGTGCGCTACATCGTCACCGGCTGGTTGCCGGAGGCCCAGGCGGCCGAACGGGCCCGGGAGCGCCACCGGGCGGATCCCTCGGCCGATGAGCCGTTGCGCAACAGGGGCATCGCGGTGATCGAGTCGCTGGGCGAGAACCGCCGGATCGACGCCATCCGACGCGACTTCGTGGCCAACGTCTCACACGAGCTCAAGACCCCGATCGCGGCGATGAGCCTGCTGGCCGAGACCCTCGCCGGTGAGGACAACCCCGCCGACCGCGATCGCCTCGCTGCGATGCTCCACAAGGAATCGAAGCGCGCCGAGGCCATCATCGACGACCTTCTCGAGTTGAGCCGACTCGATGAGCCCGAAGGCCAGTTCGCGGAGGTCGATATCGATGAGGTGGTGGCTCGCAGCATCGACGCGTCGCAGTCATTTGCCGAGGCCAACCGCATCGAGCTGGCCACCGTGGGAGTGCCGAGCTCGATCACCATCTCGGGTGACAGGCGACAGCTCGTGAGGGCGATCACCAATCTTCTCGACAACGCGGTGCGTTACTCCGACGCCGATTCCCGGGTGACTCTCACCGTCGACGACCTCGACGACGCGGTCGAGATATCGGTCAGGGACACCGGCATCGGCATTCCGAGACCCGACCTCGAGCGGGTCTTCGAGCGTTTCTATCGGGTCGACCGTGCCCGCAGCCGCGAGACCGGCGGCACCGGTCTGGGCTTGGCCATTGTCCGCCACGTGGTCGAGAACCATGGTGGTCGGGTGCTGGTTGATTCAAAGTCCGGTTCGGGATCGATGTTCTCGATGCGGATCCCCAAGGAACACAAAGAATCCTGATGGCAGATCCGGTGTCGGTGCTCGTGGTCGACGACGAACCGGCCTTCAGGGAGGGCCTCAGGCAGGCGCTCAGCAGGGAGGGCTTCGTGGTCCACCTCGCCTCCGACGGTGAGGAGGCCCTCGAGATGTTCCGGGCGGTGTCACCTGATCTGGTTCTTCTCGATGTGATGCTCCCCCGACTGTCGGGCATCGACGTGTGCCGCGAGATTCGGTCGGCGGGACCCACGCCGGTGATCATGGTGTCGGCCCGCAATGAGGAGATCGACGCGGTGGTGGCACTCGAGGTGGGTGCCGACGACTATGTGGCCAAGCCGTACCGGGTCCGTGAACTCATCGCCCGAATGCGAACCGTACTGCGCCGGTCCGATCCCGAACCGACTCATGCCGGCCACAACGAGGGACAGATCGTGATCGATGATCTGGTCCTCGATCACGAGCGTCACGAGGTGTCTCTCGGCGGGGTCGACATACAGATGCCGCTCAAGGAGTTTCAGCTGCTCGAGGTGCTGATGGAGAACGCCGGCATCGTGGTCACCCGCGACTCGCTGATCGACCGGGTGTGGGGCTACGACTACATCGGCGACACCAAGACGCTCGACGTTCATGTGAAACGACTGCGCTCGAAGATCGAGTCGGATCCCCACCGCCCCGAGCGAATAGTCACCATCCGCGGCCTCGGCTACAAGCTCGTGGCGGCATCCGACCGATAGTCCGTCGGCTGGTGTCGGCCGGGGTCGGTAGGGTGAGCCGAGTGTCTGATTCGTCTCTTCTCGAAGGCCTCAACCCTTCCCAGCTCGATGCGGTGACCCACGACGGCGGGCCACTGTTGGTGATCGCCGGCGCCGGGTCGGGAAAGACCCGGGTCCTCACCCACCGCATCGCCCATCTCATCGCGGCCCGTGGAGTTTCGCCGTTCGAGATTCTGGCAATCACCTTCACCAACAAGGCCGCCAACGAGATGAAATCGCGTGTGGCCTCGCTGGTGGGTCCGGTAGCCGAGAAGATGTGGGTATCCACCTTCCACTCGGCTTGCGTGCGGATTCTGCGCCGCGATGTCCACCTGCTCGGATACCCGTCGGGGTTCTCGATATACGACCAGGCTGATGCCGTGCGCCTGGTGGGCTATGTGATTCGCGACATGGGCCTCGACACGAAACGGTTCGCCCCCAGAGCGGTCCACGCCTCGATTTCGGCGGCCAAGAACGACAACATCTCGGCCGACGCCTACGCGGCCGCAGCATCGCAGATCTTCGAGCGCAAGATCGGCGAGATCTACGCCGAGTATCAGCGACGGCTGCTGTCGGCCGGCGCCATGGACTTCGACGACCTGCTCATGAACACGGTGGTGCTGATGAAGTCGCATCCCGAGGTGCTGCAGCAGTGGCGCCGCCGGTTCTCCCATGTGCTGGTCGACGAATACCAGGACACCAACCAGGTTCAAAATGAGCTGGTGCTCATGCTGGCCCGGGAGCATCGACAGGTCACCGTGGTCGGCGACAGCGATCAGTCGGTATACCGGTTCCGGGGAGCCGACATCCGCAACATCCTCGAGTTCGAAAACGCGTTCCCCGACGTCACCGTGGTGTTGCTCGAGCAGAACTACCGCTCGTCGCAGAACATCCTCGACGCGGCCAATGCGGTGATCTCGAAGAATTACGGCCGGGCCCCGAAGGATCTCTGGACCTCCGAGGGTGCCGGCGACCCGATCGTCAGGTTCCACGCCGACGACGAATCCGACGAGTCGAGGTTCGTGGCCGGCGAAATGATGAGGCTCCACGAGGATCATCAGATGAACTGGGGCGAGATGGCGGTGTTCTATCGCACCAACAGCCAGTCACGCGTTCTCGAGGAATACCTCATGCGTGTCGGCATCCCCTACAAGGTCGTGGGTGGCACCCGTTTCTACGATCGGCGTGAGATCCGCGATGCCATCGCCTACATGAGAGCGGTGGTCAACCCCTCCGACGAGGTGAGCCTCAAACGGGTTGTCAACGTGCCCAAACGCGGTGTCGGCGATTCGTCGATTGGTCGGATCGATGCTTGGGCCACCGCCAACGGCGTCACCTTCCACGAGGCTCTTCGCCGGTTCGAGGCCGCCGGTGTGTCGGGCCGGGCCTCCACCGGGATCACCCGTTTCATCGAGATGACCGACGAGCTACGCGCCCTCGACCTGGGGCCGGCAACTCTGCTCGAAGAGATCCTCGAACGGTCGGGCTACATGGCCGAACTCGAAGCCACCCAAGGCGTCGAGGCGGAGGGCCGGCGCGAGAACCTGCTCGAACTCGTCGGCATGGCCCGTGAGTCGGAGACCATCGACGAGTTTCTCGAACATGTGGCCCTGCTGAGCGACACCGACGATCTCGACGACACCGACTCGAGCGTCACCCTCATGACCCTCCACGCGGCGAAGGGCCTGGAGTTCCCGGTCGTGTTCATCGTGGGCATGGAGGACGGTGTGTTCCCCCACATCCGGTCTCTGGGCGAGCCGGCCGAGCTCGAGGAGGAGCGTCGCCTGGCCTACGTGGGCATAACCCGAGCCGAGAGGCGACTGGTGCTCACCAGCGCCTGGAGTCGGATGCTCCACGGCATCACCCAGTACAACCCGCCCAGTCGGTTCATCGACGAGATCCCCCCGAAGCTGATCGACGAGGTCGGCGGGTCGACCATGTTGAGATCGCGGCGCGGCGATCGTTCCATCACCCGCGACCGGATGGTGGATGCCGCGGTCAGGCGCCGTCCCGATCGCCCCAAGCCTTCCGGGGCCCAAAACATCGGCCTGAGGGTCGGCGACGATGTGCGTCACGCGAAGTTCGGCGAAGGGGTGGTGCTCGACATCAACGGAACCGGCGAGAACGCGGAGGCCCGGGTGCATTTCGCGGGAGTCGGCGACAAACACCTTCTGTTGTCGTGGGCACCCCTGGAGAAGATCTGATCCCCGTCGGCGATCAGGTGTCGTGGAGCTGAATCCTCAGACGCTTGTTGCCCTTGCCCTTCGACTGGGTTTTCACCACCTCGAAGCGCCCCACCTCGCCGGTTGACCTCACATGGGTGCCGCCGTCGGCCTGCTTGTCGAGACCGACGATGTCGAGCACCCTGATCTCGGTGACCGTGTCGGGAATGAGATTGACCTTGGTGCGGATCAGGTCTTCGTCGAGCACTGCGGTCTCCCGCGGCATGAACGACACCTCGATCGGGCGGTCGGCGATGATCTCCGCGTTGACCAGCTCGGTGACACGATCGGCGAACCCGTCTGGCAGCGGGTCGAACTCGAAGTCCATTCGGGCGGTGAGGGGCTCCATGTTTCCTCCGGTGACCGGCTTGCCCCATTCGTTCCAGATCACACCACAAAGAATGTGAAGGGCGGTGTGGGTGCGCATCAGCTTGTGGCGGCGATCCCAGTCGATTTCACACGACACGGCGGTGCCGACGTCGGGAATCGGGAGCCCGATGGTGTGCCAGACGAGCGGACCGCGCCCGGTCACATCGGTGACTTCGGCGCTGCGGCCGTCCCAGGAGATGGTGCCGGTGTCGTGGGGCTGCCCACCGCCGGTTGGGTAGAAGGCGGTGGCGTCGAGAGCCACGCGCCCATCGGGGTCGGTGTCGACAACCACGGCGTCGAACGACCGGAGCTCGGCATCTCTCAGGTAGAGACGTTCTGTGGTGGTCACTGGCCCTCCTCGGTTTGTTGGGACAGCAGGTTTATGTCGACTCTCACCGAGCCGTTGCTGTCGACCATCACGGGATACTGAATCACACCGTCGCCGACGCCGGTGGCATCGGCGGTGGCGCCGGAACACGTGATCGAGTCGTCCGCCGAGGTGAGCTCGAACAGTTCCTTGGCGGGGTTCCACTGGAAGAAGCAGGTACGTGGCTGATCGGCGGGCCTGGCCGCGAACGAGAACCAGCCGGTGTCGGGGTCGTCGCCGAGGTGGTTGAGGATGATGTCGCGGGCTCCGCCACCAACGTCGGAGTAGAGAAGCGGGCCGTTGTCGGCGATCTCCTCCGATATCGGATGCGACGCGCCGGCATCGAAATCAGTGTCACCCAACTGGATTTTCACGTTGCTCCCGGAGCCGGCCAGCCAGATGACTCCCGCCCCCAGAAGCAGTGCGGCCAGCACTCCGGCGATGCCAACGATGATGGCGCTTCGGGCGTTGATCTGGGGACCGCGCGCTACGGGCATTCGGATCTTCCTCGCATGTGGGAATAGGGGGTTCGAGGTGCCTAGTATCGCCGCTGTGTCTGCCGGTCGTTGCTTTGACCGCCAGTCACGCATTTCCCCGCGCAATCGAGCCTGGAGGCCATACCGGTGGATCTATTCGAACATCAGGGCAAGGAGTTCTTTGCCCGCTACGGAATGCCGGTATCACCCGGCGACGTTGCCTTCTCGGTGGAGGAGGCCGTGGCCGCTGCAGAACGCATCGGAACGCCGGTCATGGTGAAGGCCCAGGTCCACGCCGGAGGGCGTGGCAAGGCCGGTGGCGTGAAGTTCGCCCCCGATCTTGATGCCGTGCGTGAACACGCCGGCAACATCCTCGGTCTCGACATCAAGGGCCACATCGTGAAGCGCCTCTGGATCGAGAAGGCATCCGACATCGCCGAGGAGTACTACGCCAGTTTCACGCTCGATCGTTCGGCCAAGAAGCACCTCGGAATGCTCTCGAAGGAAGGCGGTATCGAGATCGAGACCGTCGCCGTCGAGAACCCCGATGCCATCGCCAAGATCTGGGTCGACCCGGTCGACGGGCTCACCGAAGAGGTCTGCCGTGAATGGGTGGCCGCTGCCGGTCTGCCCGACGCCGCGGTGGAGGGAGCGGTCGACATACTCCTGAAGCTCTACACGGCCTACGTCGACGGCGACGCCGACATGGTCGAGATCAACCCACTGATTCTCACCGAGCAGGGCAACGTGCATGTGCTTGATGCCAAGGTCACCCTCGACGGCAACAGCGAGTACCGCCACCCCGACTACGCCCAGTACGACTTCACCCAGGTGCGCGACGAGCGTGAGGCCGCGGCCCACGCCCACGGCCTGCAATACGTCGGTCTCGACGGCACCGTCGGTGTGATCGCCAACGGCGCCGGTCTAGCCATGAGCACCGTCGATGTGGTCAGCCAAGCCGGTGGTGCGGCCGCGAACTTCCTCGACATCGGCGGCGGCGCCAACGCCGACGTGATGTCGGCGGCCCTCGAGGTGATCAACAACGATCCGGCAGTGAAGTCGATCTTCATCAACGTCTTCGGTGGCATAACCCGCGGCGACATGGTCGCCGAGGGGATCATCGAGGCCATGCGACGTGTCGACATCCACTCTCCGATAGTGATCCGCCTCGACGGCACCAACGCCGTCGAGGGCCGCGAGATTCTCGCACCCAGGGTCGGCGACGACCTCATGATGGAAGACACCATGCTCAGCGCCGCCCGTCGTGCGGTCGAGTTGGCCAAGTAACCGAGCGACGAGGAACGAGGAAAAACCATGAGCATCTTTGTCGACGAGAACACCAAGGTCGTCTACCAGGGCCTCACCGGCTCACAGGGCAGCTACTACGGCCGTCTCAACGCCGAATACGGAACCCAGGTGGTGGCCGGCACCAACCCCAGGAAGGCCGGCGCCGAAGTCAACGGTGTGCCGATCTTCGCCAGCGTCGCCGACGCCGTCGAGGCCACCGGCGCAACCGCCAGTTGCATTTTCATCCCCGCCCCCGGAGTGCGCGGCGCGGTGATGGAAGCGGCCGAGGGCGGCATCGAGTTGATCGTTGCCATCACCGAGGGTGTACCCGCCCACGACGAAGCCTGGTTCTACAACAAGTTGAAGCGCGACTTCCCCAACGTGCAGCTGCTGGGCCCGAACTGTCCGGGGATCATCAGCCCCGGCAAGTGCAACATCGGTATCACCGCCGGCCACATCGCCAAGCCCGGCGGTCCGGTGGGCATAGTGAGCCGCTCCGGCACCCTTACCTATCAGGCTCTCTACGAACTGCAGCAAAAGGACATCGGCGTCACCACCTGTGTGGGAATCGGTGGCGATCCGGTGCCGGGCACCTCGTTCATCGACTGCCTCAAGGCATTCGAGGCCGATCCCGAGACCAAGGCCGTCATGATGATCGGTGAGATCGGCGGGTCGGCCGAGGAAGAGGCGGCCGAGTTCATCAAGGACCACATGACCAAGCCGGTGTCGAGCTACATCGCCGGCGTCACCGCACCTCCCGGCAAGAAGATGGGCCATGCCGGTGCCATTGTTTCGGGAGGCAAGGGAACGGCTGCGGCCAAGATGGAGGCCCTGGCAGATGCCGGAGTCAAGGTCGGCAACAACCCGACCGAGGCCGGTGAGCTCATGGCCGAGATTGTGGCCGGCCTCTGAGGTATTCGAAACTGGCTGCGCCGATCGTCGTTCTGGCGATGATCGGCGCAGCATGTTCAGGATCAACCGGGTCCGCCGGTGGGGATACGGCGATTACCACGTCGCCGCCGCCCGCAACCACTTCGTCGACCACCACGTCGACCTCAACCACAACCACGACAACCACGACCACGACGACCACGCTGGCCCCACCAGCGCCACCGGCATTCGACCGCCGGGGGGTATTGGCCAACGGCCAGACCAACGGGGTCGTCGTCACCGACACCGGCTGGGTGCTGCCGGTGTTCGGAGGGGTCGACGGGGGATGGCGGGTGTGGACACCATGCGCCCGGGTGGCAGACGTGACCCGTGGCCGTTACATCGACAGCGTCGACGTGGTTCTCGATCCCGGTCATGGAGGTCCGACCGAGCCCGGGGCCAGGGCCCCCGATGGCACCACCGAGGCGGAGCTCAACCTCGAGATCGCCGAGCGCACCGCCGCGGCGCTCGAAACGATGGGCTACTCGGTGGTACTCACCCGCTCGGATGATGTGAGGATGCCGATTGCCACCAGGGCCGAGATCGCCCGGGCCCTTCATCCGAAGGCATTCATCTCGATTCACCTCAATGCCGGCACCACCGCCCGCAGCGCCACTCCGGGCACCGAGCTCTACTACCAACTGGCGAGTCCCGAGTCGCGTCGGCTCGGAGGGCTCATCTACGCTGAGACCACCAGGGTGCTGGCCGGGCACGACATCGGCTGGGTTTCGCTCACCGATGCGGGCGCCATGGCCCGCCCGAACCGGCAGGGAACCGACTACTACGGTGTGCTGCGCCGGCCGGTTCCCGTCGTGAGCGTCCTCGCCGAACTCGCCTACATCTCCAATCGCGCCGAGGCTGAGCTCATGTCGACTTCGTTCGTCCAGAACGAGGTCGCCGCCGCGATCGCCCGGGGTTTCGACCGATGGGTCAACACCGACGAGCCCGGTTCTGGTTTCACCGACGATCCGATCTTCCGGGGCTACGGTCCCTCCGGGGCCGGTTTCACCACCGACTGCACCGATCCGGTGTTC
>CAZDYO010000068.1:0-8935 GCA_964509555.1 uncultured Acidimicrobiales bacterium | reverse complement strand
GGTGGGGTTGTTCGCCTCACTGATCGGTTTGATCGCCGGTGTCGGCATCGCCCGCGGCCTCATCGCCCTGTTCGAGGCGCTGGGAGCCAGCCTCCCTGACGCACCCACGATCGTGGCGCTGCGCACCGTGATCCTGGCTCTCGTCCTGGGGGTCGGCGTCACCGTCGTGTCGTCGCTGGTGCCCGCTCGTGCCGCCGCCGGAATCGCTCCGATCGCTGCTCTTCGCGACGGGGCCCGGCTGGGAAGCCAGAGTTCCCGCCGCCATGCCCTCACCGGGGCGACCCTGATCGGGGTCGGCCTGATGTTCGGGGTGTTCGGTCTGGTGAACCCACCGGGAACCACGCTCGGCCTGGTGGCCGTGCTGGGGTTGGCCGCCTCCCTGGTGTTCGTCGGCGTGAGCCTGGCCAGCCACATGCTCGCCCGACCAGTGGCCCGGGCCCTCGGTTGGCCCATCGCCGCCGGCATGGGAACCGCGGGACGACTGGCGCGCGAGAACGCATCGCGCAATCCACATCGCACCGCCACCACCGGTGCCGCCCTGATGATCGGCTTGTCACTGGTGAGCACGGTGTTGATCATTGGTGAGTCGGTCAAGTCGCGCCTGGGGGATCTCCTGGAGACCTCCGTGCAAGCCGACTACCTCATCGTCGACAACAGCGAGGCCGGGGTCACGTCCGACCTGGCTGCCGAACTGGCGGCCACCGGCCAGTTCTCCGCAGTGACCGGCTTCCGCTACGACGAGGCTCGTCTCTCGGGCACCGTGTCCGAGGTCGTTGCCGCCGACCTCACGGGTCTCGATCGGCTTCTCGCGCTCGACATTCGCAGCGGTGCCATTCCCGCCGACGGCATCGGCGAGGCCGTTCTGCTCCACACGGACCAAGCCGACGAGCTGGGCGTCGTGGTGGGTGACGTGGTTCCGGCCGAGTTCGCCACCGGCACAACCGTCGACCTGACCGTCGCGGCGATCTTCGCCGACGACACCGTCATCGGAAGTCCCATCGTGTCGAACGCCGTGTTCGACACAGCCGGCTCAGCCGACGTCCATCAATGGGTGGCCGCCGCATTGGCCGACGGGGTCGATCCGGCTCTGGCTCAGCCGTTCATCGATCAGATCCAGCAGCGCTACCCGCAGGTGTCGATAGACAGTGCCGCCGAATTCCAGGCCCGGTTCGAGGCCAGCATCGACAGCGCCCTCACGGTCGTCAATGCCCTACTGGCCCTGGCCGTCCTGATCGCGCTCATCGGCATTGCCAACACGCTGGCGCTTTCGGTCCACGAACGCACACGTGAACTCGGTTTGCTGAGAGCCGTGGGCATGACCCGCCGCCAGGTTCGTCGCATGGTTCGCTGGGAGGCAGCTCTCGTGGCCATGTTCGGAGCGATGCTCGGTGTCGCTCTCGGCATGATGTTCGGGTGGGGGGCGGTGGCCGCGCTACCGGCAAGCTTCGCCGACACGGTGACCATCCCGGTCCGCCGCATCACCATACTTGTGGTGGTCGCGGCCGGTGCCGGCCTTGTCGCCGCTTGGCTTCCGGCGAGACGAGCCGGTCGCCTCGACGTCCTCAAGGCCATCAGTCACACATGAACCGCGTCGCGGCCGCGGTCCCAATCCCGTAGCGTTACCCCACCACTCGTCATGCAGCCCGGAGGCGGCCAGATGGATTCCACCGCGACCACCAGGGAGGCGACCGCAGCAAGAGCGGTCGGCGCCACGAAGGTGTACGGGAGCGGTGAGACACGGGTGTGCGCACTCGACGGGGTCACCGCCGAATTCGAGCGGGGACGCTTCACTGCGATCATGGGTCCGTCAGGGTCCGGCAAGTCAACATTGATGCACTGCCTTGCCGGGCTCGACACCCTCACCGAGGGCCGCGTGTTCATCGGCGACACCGATCTGTCCACCCTCTCGGAGCGCAAGCTCACGCTGTTGCGTCGCGACAAGGTGGGCTTCGTTTTCCAGGCTTTCAACCTCGTTCCCACCCTCACGGCCATCGAGAACATCACCCTGCCGATGGACCTTGCCGGTCGCGACCCCGACCGGGAGTGGCTCGACAACGTGATCGACACCGTGGGCCTACGAGACCGGCTGACCCACCGCCCCAGCGAACTGTCCGGAGGCCAGCAGCAGCGGGTCGCCGTGTCCCGGGCGCTGGCTTCCAATCCTGAAATCATCTTCGCCGATGAACCCACCGGAAACCTCGACTCCACCAGCGGTGCCGAGGTCCTCGATTTCATGCGTCACGCCGTCGACGAGTTCGGTCAGACAATCGTGATGGTCACCCACGATCCCGTGGCTGCAGCCCACGCCGACCGAGCGGTGTTCCTGGTCGATGGCCGGATCGTCGACGAGATGGCCGACCCCACCGCCGAGCTGGTACTCGACGAGATGAAGCTCCTGAGCCGGCGGTAGCCGACAATGTTCCGAATCACACTGCGCAACCTGCTCCACAAGAAGATTCGCTTCGCGTTCACCACCGGCATCGTCGTGATCGGTGTCACTTTCGTCGTCGGCGTGTTCGCCCTCACCGACAGCATCCGTTCCTCATTCGACGATCTTGCCTCCGACATCGAGTCGGGTATCGACCTGACGGTTCGGGTTCCTCTCCAGATCGGCGACGAACTCGACCGGGTGCGGGTGCCCCAGGAGATCGCCGATCGGGTGGCTGCCATTCCGGGGGTGGCCCGGGTCGACGGCCGCATCGTCGCCCGCAACACCTCGGTCATCGACGCCAACGGCGAGCCGATCGCTCCCCGGGGACCGCCCACTCTCGGGTTCTCCTGGTTCCCCACACAGTTCTTCGTGGTCGACGGGCGCCAACCAGACGGCCCCGATGAGTTCGCCATCAACTCCAAGTCCGCTGCTGCCCACGATCTGGTGGTGGGGCACACCTACGACATTTCCGGCCCGAACCAGCAACGCAGCTTCCAACTTGTGGGGATCTACAACTTCGGCGACCCCAACAAGGACAAATCGCTGGCCGCCACCGCAGTGGCCTTCGACAACGCCACCGCGCAGGAGTTCCTCAACGGCGGCGAAGGTTTCAACGAAATCTCGGTGGCCATCGAGCCCGGCGCTGATCGCACCACGGTCCAGCAAGCCGTGGCCGAGGTCGTCGGCAGCGAATACGAGGTCGTGGATCAATCCGCCAAGATCGAGGAGACCCAAGCCGATTTCGGTCAGTTCATCTCGATATTCGGCAATGTGTTGCTGGCGTTCGCCCTGATCGGCGTGTTCGTGTCGGCGTTCATCATCAACAACGTCTTTCAGATTGTCCTCGGTCAGAGGGTGCGCGAACTCGGCTTGCTGCGGGCCATCGGGGCCACCGGCCGACAGGTCTCGAGATCGGTGATCGGCGAGGCCGCCCTCGTCGGGTTCCTGAGCACCATCATCGGGCTTGTCGCCGGTCTCGGATTGGCCCGACTACTGCGGATCATGCTCAAGTCGGGTGGGTTCGCACTTCCCGACGGACCGATCGGTCTCAGGCCGCGAACCGTCGTGTTCGCTGTCGTCGTCGGCATGGGGGTCACCCTCGTCTCGTCGATACTTCCCGCCCTGCGGGCCCGACGCATCTCCCCAATGGCGGCACTCAGCGAGACTGCCAAGTTGGCCAAGGGCAGCCTCGCCACCCGGGCCCGCATCGGTGTCCTCATGGTGTCGATCGGTGCCGTGCTTCTGGGCCTCGGCCTGTTCGGCGGGTTCGCAACCAAGCCCCTGCTTTTCTTCATCTCGCTCGGGGCGATCATGGTGTTCATCGGCACCACGGTTCTGTCGCCGGTGTTTGCCAGCCAGGTGGCCCGCCACATCGGCTGGCCGATCCAGAAGGTGTTCGGTGTACCCGGCAAACTGGCCCGCGAGAACGCCGCCCGCAGTCCACGGCGCACCTCCTCCACCGCCGGGGCCCTCATGATCGGATTGGCACTGGTGTCGATGGCCGGTGTGGTCGGCCAGTCCATCAAGGAGACATTCGCCGACACCATCGACAACTCAGTCCAAGCCGACTACTTCATCCAATCCGCCTCGGGTGGGTTCGATCCCAACGTCGGATTCTCCGCCGAGGTGGTCGACCGTCTCGCCGCTCTCCCTGAACTGGATCTGATCGTCGGATACCGGTTCGGCCTCGACTCGATCGACGTGAACGGTTCCACCAAGAACGTCTTCACCACCGACTTCGCTGCCGGTGTCAGCCACATGGATCCCGATGTGTTGTCCGGGTCGATTGCCGGTGCCGATCCCCTCGGCAGCATTCTTCTCCACAAGGACCCGGCCCGCGATCTGCAGGTGTCGGTTGGCGACACCTTGGTGGTCGGGTTTCCCGACGGCAAGTTCGAGGCGCTCACGGTGGCCGCCATCTACGCCGATTCCACGATCTACGACAACTACGTGATCGACAACGCCATGTGGGACCGCCACTTCAACCGGTCCGAGCTCATGTTCGCCACCGCCACCATCAGTGGCTACTCCGACTCCCTACCCGACGACGAAAAGACGGCCCTCCTCGCCTCGTCGGCTGCAGCCATAGAGAAGGTCACCGACAGCTACCCGACGGTCACCGTCGAGAATCGCGTGCAGTTCCGCGAGACCCAGCAGGCCCGCCTCGATTCGTTCCTGATCGTAATCAGCGTGTTCCTCGGGCTGGCGTTGTTCATCGCTCTCGTCGGGATCTCGATCACTCTCGCTCTCTCGGTCTTCGAGCGCACACGCGAGATCGGTCTGTTGCGGGCCGTGGGGCTGACCCGCCGACAGTTGCGACGATCGGTGAGGTGGGAAGCGGCGATTGTCTCGGTCTTCGGGGCGTTGCTCGGGGTCGCCCTCGGACTGATGTTCGGCATCGCTGCCGCGATCGCCATACCCGACACGGCCATCAAGTCGGTGGCCATACCCTGGCGCAACCTGGTGATCTACGTGATCGTCGCGGCGATCGCCGGATTGATCGCCGCGATCCTTCCCGCTCGCCGGGCCGCCAAGATGAACGTCCTCGAGGCCATATCCACCGAATAGCGGGCTCTGGGCCAAAGGGCTCACATCGAAACCCCTCCTACCGATTGGAACAGGTCCGATCATTGGAGGGGTGAGATGACTGAAGGCTCGATCCGGGTGCTGGTGGCATTGTCACCCAACGAACCGTCGATGACTGATCCGTCCGGTGACGACATCACGATCATCGGACATGTGGCCAACGGGCATTCCGCGGTGGCGCGGGTCCTGTCGGATGATCCCGACGTGGTACTGCTCGACGCCAGGCTCACCGATGTCGACGCACCCACTGCATGCCGCCGGTTGAACGAGTGGTCGCCGACCACGAAGATTCTCACGGTCACGGCTCTCGATGACGAACGGGCCTACGAGACCATCATCTCCGGATCATTCGGTGCCATACCACTGGGAGCCGATTCGGAGTCGGTTGCCGATGCCATTCGATGCCTTTGCGGCGGTGGAAGTGTCCTCATGAGCCGTATGGCCATGAGGCTGATACACGACATCGAGGAGTGGTCGCACAAGTCTGCAGATCCGCTCTACCCGCCGCCGAGCCTCACCACCACCGAACGCGAGGTGCTGGGTGGCCTCGGCGACGGCATGACCCCGAAGGCCATTGCCGAACTTTTCGGCGTTACCCCCCACCTTGTTCATGTGCACGCCGGGTTCGCGATCTCCAAGCTTCACCGATTCGCGCTTGGATGGGGGAAGATCACCCAGCGGACCGACTCAGCCGATCAGCCACATCTGCTGTGAGTCGTCGGATGCCGCGGCGGGCTTCCCGGCTCACCCCACCCATGACCGTGAATGAATGGGTGAGCGACTTCTCACAGCGATGGGTCACTTGCACCCCCGCGGCGAAAAGGGACGCGGCGTAGGCATCGCCGGCGTCCCTCAGGGGGTCGAATCCGGCGGTGACCACGACCGCGGGGGCCAATCCCCACAGCTCGTCGGCCAACCCGGGAGAGGCTCGGTGATCCTTGATGGCCGACATGTCGGGCAGATAGTTGGCAGCGAAAAACGCCAGCGTGTCCGTGGTCAGCGGAAAGCAGTCGGCGCACGACCGGCGCGACCCTCCGGTCAGCGTGCCGTCGAGATCGCCGTAGGCCAGTATCTGCAGTACCGGCTGGGGTACCGCCTGTCGGCGACGTTCCTGGCACACCACGGCGGCCAGCGTGGCTCCGGTGGAGGTGCCGCCCACCGCCACTCTCACCGGATCGACCCCCAGACCGTCGGCGTTGTCGACCACCCATTGGTATGAACTCACGGCATCATCGACAGCGGCCGGGAAGCGATGCTCCGGCGCCAGCCGATAGTCGATCGACACCACCACAGCCCCACAGGTCCGAGCCAACTCGGTGCAGAGCGGGTGGTCGGTGTCGAGGTCGCCGATCACTCCCCCACCCTGGTGGAACCACACGATCGCCGGGGCAGCACCGACGGCCGAACCCGGATGGTAGACCCGGGCCCGTAGCGACGAGGCCGTTCCGGGGATCGATCGGTCGTGGATGGCGACGTCGTCGGCCGGGTCGGATCCGGTGATCGACACCAACTCGGCGAAGCCTCGCCGCATACCATCCGGGGTGGGGTCGATCCTGTCTCCGCGCTTGGCGGCTGCGACGGCGAAGACCTGCGTTTGCAGGTCAAGAGTGTTGCCGTCGATCTCCAACGGCGGCCCCGCCATCTTGAGCAGCACGCGACGCGGCAGGTGGGAAACGGCCCGGGCAGCAGCTCTCGAAAAGTTCATCACCGGTAGTCGCTCATTCGTCGCGCAGTACGGCGACATCGTGGGGATGGCTCTCCCTGAGCCCGGCGCCGGTTATTCGGACCAGTCTCGACCGGTTGCGAAGATCGTCGAGCGAGGCCGCACCGGCGTATCCCATGCCCGAGCGCAGACCACCGACGAGTTGCGACATGAGCTCGTTGAGTGCGCCGGCGTATCGAACCCGGGCTTCGACACCTTCGGCCACGTGCTTGCCCTCCGCCTGACCGGTGCCATAGCGATCGGTGGCCCGGCCTCTCATGGCCCCAGCGGACCCCATGCCCCGATAGGTCTTCCACATGGCACCCTCGACCAGTTCGAGATCGCCGGGTGCTTCATCAACCCCGGCCAGAAGGTTGCCGAGCATCACCGCGTCGGCACCGCCCACGAACGCCTTCACGATGTCGCCGGATGTGACCACGCCCCCATCGGCGATGATCGGTACACCCAATCGGCGGCCTTCAGCCACGCATTCGTGAATGGCGGTCATCTGGGGCATGCCCGCGCCGGACACGATCCGGGTGGTGCAGATGCTTCCCGACCCGACACCAACCTTGACCACGTCGGCACCGGCCTCGACCAGCGCCTCCACACCTTCCTTGGTGACGACGTTGCCGCCGATGACCGGAACCTCGGGCCAGTGCTTCTTTATCGATCTGACGGCATCGACCACACCTTGGGTGTGGCCGTGGGCGGTGTCGATCACCAGCACGTCGACGCCGGCGTCGGTCAGGGCCTCGCCGCGCTCCTCCACATCCGACACGCCGATGGCGGCACCCACCCGGAGTCGGCCATCGGGGTCGAGACTGGCATCGGGGTTCTCGATGCGCTTGGTGATGTCCTTCACGGTGATGAGACCGCGGAGCACACCGGCGTCGTCGACAAGCGGAAGCTTCTCGATGCGGTGCTCGTGGAGCACCTCGACAGCCTGTTCGAGGCTTGTGCCCACCGGGGCGGTGACGAGCCCTTCGCTGGTCATGAAATCGGTGACCGGCCGATGGAACTGGTCGGGACCGCAGAAGCGAATGTCGCGGTTGGTGAGTATCCCGACGAGGCGGCCATCGGCCTCGCAGATCGGAACGCCGCTGATCTTGTGGCGGGCCATCAGGGTCTCGGCATCGTCGAGCGACGCCGTGGGGGGAAGGCTGATCGGAGCGGTGATCATGCCCGACTGCGCCCGTTTCACACGGTCGACCTGTTCGGCCTGTTCGGTGACCGACAGATTGCGGTGGAGCACACCGATGCCGCCGGCCCGGGCCAGGGCAATGGCGAGTGGAGCCTCGGTGACCGTGTCCATCGCGGCCGACAGCAGCGGGACCGCCAACTCGATGCCGGCGATCGAAGTGGAAATGTCGACCTCGGCGGGCAGCACCTCGCTCCAGCCGGGCACGACCAGCACATCGTCGAAAGTGAGCGCCTCGGGGCCCGCGAAGATCTCTTCGTTCATCGGATCAGGCTAGGCCAACCGGGTCGGCGGTGTGGGATCGCACGACTCGATCATCCCGAGGAGTTGAGACGGTGGTACATGGCCTTTTGCGACTTGGTGAGACGCAGGAACTCGTCGTGCCTCGCCGCGTATTTGTCGGCCGAATCCGGGGTGGGTTCGAACGTCCGGTCGATCGGGGCCCGGCCCTCGACCTGATCGACGGTGAGACGTCCGGTTACCAGGCCGGCGAACATCGCCGCGCCGCGCACGTTGGCCAACAGGGGCTGATCGACCCGACGCAGGGGCCGACCGAGAATGTCGGCATGAATCTGGCACCACAGGTCGGACTGCGCTCCCCCACCCAGGATGTGGATGTCGGTGAGTTGGTGGCGTAGGACCTTTTCCGAGCGGTCGAGAATCCACCTGGTCTGGTGGGCCACCCCCTCGAGAACAGCTCTCACCATCTCCGCCCGGCCGGTGTCGATCCCGATGTTGAGAAAACTGGCCCGCATGGCGGTGTCGGCGTTGGGGGAACGCTGGCCTTTCAGCCACGGAGCGAACATCACACCGCCGGCGCCCGGACCCACCGCGGCCGCGGCGGTGTCGAGATCGCGCAGTGAGGGCTCACCGCGACCCAAACCGTCGTCGGGTGCCACCACCATCTCCTGCATCCATTCGAGGCTCGCCCCGCCGGAGTCATGATTGTTGGCGAGGATGTACTTCTGCGGTAGCGCCGACGGGACGGTGGCCATCTGATTGGCCAGCGATGTTC
>CAZDYO010000067.1:0-9038 GCA_964509555.1 uncultured Acidimicrobiales bacterium | reverse complement strand
TGATAGGATACATCCTACTGAGAAGCCGATACCTTTGCTACTTGAACTGTTAGATCGTCGGCTGACCCCTCAGCGGCGTCCGGCCTCCAGCACCGCCCGCATTCCGCTGAGGTGGAGGAACGATCCGGTCACGGCTATCACCGCGTCGGGTTCGGTCAGTTGCATTGCGACGGTGGTTGCCGAGGTGTGGGAGTCGGCGACGAGAGTGCGCGTCCGGGGTGATGCGATCTCCACCGCCGCCGCCAACTCGGCCGCCGGCCACGACGCCGGCATGGCGCCCGCGGCTCCGGTGGAGGTGTCGAATTCGGTGGCGATCACGATCGGGGCGAGCCTCGACACGGCTGCCGCGCACGATGCGAGGTCCTTGCTGCGGCCGACCGCGGCGATCACGCAGGCCGCGGGGCCTCCGGTGTCGCACACCAGGGATCGCAGGAGTCCGGAGAGCTTCATCTCGTTGTGTGCGCCGTCGAGGATGAACTCGCGCCCGTTCCGATGGACATGCTCGAGACGACCGGGAGGCAGCGGTCGGATGCCCGGATGTGTGACGGGGGCACCGAGCAGGAGCGCCTCGACCGCCGCGGCCACGGAGTCCGCCTCGATCCGCCAGTCGTGGCCATCGGTGGGCAGCACCTCCACCAGGTCGAGACCCATCCGTTCCGCCTCCGCGACCACAGTTGCTCGCGCCGCGGGGTGTGGCTGCGGGGCCAGTACGACTCGGGAACATCCGCGGGCGGCGGCCACCTTCTCGATCGTGATGTCCTTCACGGTGGACCCCAGGACGTCGACATGGTCGATGCCGATGGCTGACACCACGAGGATCCGATCGGTTCGCTGGATGACGTTGGTGGCGTCGAACCGACCGCCGATGCCCGCCTCAATCACCGAGAAGTCGGTTGCAGCGGCCCGGCCCACCACCCAGGACATGGCGGCGGTCACCGCGAAGTAGCTCGGCCGGCGACCGGTCGTGCGGAGTATCTCCCCGGCCCCTCGGTCGACCTCGCTGGCCGCCGACAGGACGCTGCGCCAGTCGAGCAGTCGGCCGTCGATCATGAATCTCTCGCGAGGATCGTCGACGTGGCGCGACATGTGGGTGGCAACCGTGTGGCCCCGCTCGACCAGTCTGGTGGTCAGTAGATGGGCGATCGTGCCCTTGCCGGCGGTGCCCACGATGTGGATGGTGGGGACGCGTTCTTGTGGATCGCCGAGCGTTGCGAGGAACCGCTGGGAATGGGCACGACCTTCCGCCCCGCGTGGACCCTTGTGCGCGGCGAACCGGTCCAACCAGAGGTGAAACTCCGCCTCGTCGGCCGGTGGCGTGGTCGCTCGTCCGGTGTCCGGAGATCGGGATGTGGGCATCGTCTGGTCGTCTTCACTCTCGCTTGTCCACTTGGATCGACATTACGACCGGGACGTACGATTCGCTGCGGGACCCGACGGACCGCAACGATAAAGTCATTCCGTCATGCGGAACGGTTCCGCGATGCAAGACAATTGTGGCGACCGCCGCCGTGGAGATCACGATGAAAGTACTTCTGGCCGACAAGCTCCCCGACGAAGCCATCGAGCGGCTCAACGCGGCCGGCGACGAGGTCGTGATGATGGCCGATCTCACCGCCGACGACCTGCCCGATCACATCGCCGGCGTCGAGGTGCTCGTGGTTCGATCCACCAGGGTCACATCGGCCACGCTCGACGCCGCCGACCGCCTCGGGCTCATCGTGCGGGCCGGTGCCGGCACCAACACGATCGACTGCGCACGGGCCGCCGAGCTCGGGGTGTTCGTGTGCAACGTGCCGGGCCGCAACGCCCTGGCCGTGGCCGAGCTGGCGGTTGGGCTGATGGTTGCCGTCGACCGCCACATCGCCGACGCCACCATCGACTCGCGCAACGGCCGGTGGAACAAGAAGTCCTACTCGAAGGCCATGGGTCTGTACGGACGCACCCTGGGTGTCATCGGTCTCGGCGACATCGGCATCGCCACCGCCGAGAGGGCCGCCGGGTTCGGGATGTCGGTGATCGCGGTCGCCAAGTCCGGTCGTTCACCTCGTGCCGTGCAGCGTGCCGGGGCCGCCGGCGTCACGTTCGTCGACTCCCTCGACACACTGCTGGCCGCTTCCAACATCGTGAGCCTCCACGTGCCGGGGGCCGACTCCACCAAGGGCATGGTCGACGCAGCCTTCCTGTCGAAGATGCGCCCGGGCGCCATCTTGATCAACACCTCACGCGGAAACGTGGTCGACGAGCCGGCTCTCATCGAAGCCATGGACTCACGTGGTGTTCGCGCCGGCCTCGACGTGTTCGCGGATGAACCCGCCGGTGGTAGCGGAGAGTTCCGCTCGGCTCTGGCCGCTCATCCCAACGTGGTCGTCACCCATCACGTGGGGGCTTCCACCGAGCAGGCCCAGGCGGCGGTCGCATCGGGCACGGTCGACGCCATCGAGTCCTACCGTTCGGGCGGGGTGACCAACTGCGTCAACCTCAACGCAGTGCCACCGCGAGCGGCCACACTCACAGTTCGTCACCTCGACAAGGTGGGGGTCCTGGCGGCCGTGCTCGCTGCCCTGCGCGTCGCCGATCTCAACATCTCCAACATGCAGAACCAGGTGTTCGCGGGATCCATCGCCGCGGTGGCCACGATCGATGTCAACCAGGCCGTCCCCGCCTCCACGGTTGACGCCATTCAGGCGATCCCCGACGTGATCAACGCATCGGTGTCGGAGTCGTGAGCAGGAAACCCCTCTTTGCCCCGTTTGCCGGATGGCTGATACGGCCCGAGTGGGCCGAGCGCGTGGTGGCCGGCGCATACGACGCGAAGACCCCGGAACAGCGACGCGCCGCCGTCGAATCGAATCCCTACTCCTACTTCGGGGTCACCCGGTCGCGTGACGACGCCGCCGAGGGCGACAGTCCGTCCGACGACGATCTTCTCGCCAAGGGAGCCGAGACCCTGACCCGCATTCTCGACGCCGGGGCGTTCAAGCCGACTGGTCGGCCGGCGTTCTACGTCTACCGACTCACCTATGGCCAGCATTCCCAGACCGGGTTGGTTGGTGCGCTCGACGTCGACGGACTGTTCGACGGCCGGGTACTCACCCACGAAAACGTGAGGCCCAAGAGAGCACGGCTCCTCGGCCGGCATCTCGAGGTGGTCGGAGCCACCTCGTCGCCGATAGCGCTCACCCACCGCGTCAATCACGAACTGCAGGCCCTGCTGGCCGAAGTTGCACGCGCCGAGCCCGACGTCGACCACCTGATCGAAGGGGTACGTCACCAGATCTGGACCATGGACGAGGCGTCCACCAGGAAAGCCACCGCGCTGCTGTCCGACGAGACCGTCTACGTGACCGACGGCCACCATCGCTCGGCGGCCGCCGTTGCCGGCCGCGATGCCCATCCCGACGATCCGGCCTTTGCCCGGACCCTCGCGGTGCTGTTTCCCGACGAGGAACTCCGCGTGGAGGCCTTCCATCGTCGGGCTCCGCGAAACGCGGCGTCCGGAATCGAGGACCTGGTGGCGGCGCTGTCCACCGTCGGCACGGTCGAACCGGTTGCCGACGCCGCAGCCGCCGACCCGGCCGAACGCGGTCAGATCGGCGTCTACTCCGACGGCAACTGGTGGAAGCTCACGCTTCACGATGCCGATCATCCCACTGCTCTCGATTCGCTCGATGTGGAACGCCTGCGCCGTCGCATCATCGGTGAGGTGATGGGGGTCGACGAGCTCGGCGAGAAGAGCGGAGTCGATTATGTGCCCGCTCCCACCGGTGTCGATGAACTTGTGTCGAGGTGCGACGCCGACGGCGCGGTCGGGTTCCTGGTCTACCCGACCGATATTGCCGATCTCATGGCCGTTGCCGAGGCCGGCGACCTGATGCCACCCAAGTCTTCCTACTTCGCACCCAAGCCCCGATCTGGGATCTTCCTACGGGTGCTGGGTTGCGGGGCCACGAGTCACCTGCCGCCGTCCTGAGCCGGAGCCCGACCGGAGGTTCAGACCGCTCCTTGCAGTCTGGCGGCCGAGAGTGTGTTCTCCATGAGGCAGGCGATGGTCATCGGCCCGGTGCCGCCGGGCATCGGGGTCAGGGCGCCGGCCACTTTTTCGACGCTGTCGAAATCGACGTCTCCGACGATTCCTCCTTCGGTCCGTGAGATACCCACATCGAGGACCGCCGCGCCGGGCTTCACGAAGTCGGACGTGACCAGTCCGGCCATGCCGGCTGCTGCCACGATGATGTCGGCTTCCCGGCATTGTGCGGCCAGGTCGGAGGTGCGGCTGTGGGCGAGCGTGGGGGTGGCGTCGACCCCTTTGCGGCCCAGGAGCAGGACCTGGGGCAGCCCGACGAGGGTGGATCTGCCGATCACCACTGCTCTCCTGCCGGTGGTGGGCACGCCGTAACGCGCCAGCAACCGCATGACCCCGAGGGGGGTGCACGGTACGAGCCCCGGGCGACCCCGCAGCAGTCGACCCATTGAACGCTCGGTGAGGCCGTCGACGTCCTTGTCGGGCGGGATCAGATCGAGCACCCTTTCCGAGTCGAGCCCGTCGGGAAGGGGAAGCTGAACGAGGATGCCGTTGACCGCCGGGTCGTCGACCAGCTCGCGTACCGCGGCCTCGACCTCCTGTTGGGTGGAGTCGGCGCCGAGTTCGACGTGGCGCGACACCATTCCCGACTCCTCGGCCTTGCGGCGTTTGTTTCTGACGTAGATCTGGCTGGGCTTGTCCGTGCCCACCAGGACCGTGGCGAGGGTGATCGGCGGATTGCCGAGGGAGTCGATCTCGGCCCGAAGCCCGGCCACGATCTCATCGCGCAGCTTCTTGCCGTCCATCAGCACCGCTCCGCCGGGAGTGCGCTCGAATCCGTCTGTGTCAGTCACGATGCGAAACCTACTGGTTTCCCTTCCCCTCGTGTCCGATCTACGGTGCCCGACACGCTCAAGTTCGGGGGATCAAATGAAAAACGAGCTGTGCAGACGATTCGGGACCGAGTTTCCGATCTACGCGTTCACCCATTGTCGCGACGTCGTGGTGGCGGTGAGCAAGGCCGGTGGCCTGGGTGTCCTGGGTGCCGTCGGGTTCAGCGTGGAGCAGCTCGAGATCGAGTTGGCGTGGATCGACGAGCACATCGGCGACAAGCCCTACGGCGTCGACATCGTGTTGCCCAACAAGTACAAGGGCGCCGGGGAGATGGATCTGTCCAGGATGACCGCCACGCTCAGCGAGATGATCCCCGAGCAGCACCGACGGTTCGTCCACAAGGTTCTCGAGGACCACGGGGTGCCGGATCTGCCCGACGGCGAGGAGCTCGGGTCGGGTCTGATGGGATGGAACGCGGCCACCGCCTACCCGCAGGTCGATGAGATCCTCCGTCATCCCAACGTGGTCCTGGTGGCCAACGCCCTCGGTACTCCCCCGCCCGACCTCGTGGAGCGAATCCAGGAGAGTGGACGTGCGGTCGGCGCCTTGTGCGGTTCACCGGCGCAGGCCTCGCGCCATGCCGCGGCCGGTCTCGACTTCGTCATTGCCCAGGGTGGCGAGGGCGGCGGTCACACCGGCGATGTCGGTTCGATCGTGTTGTGGCCCCAGGTCATCGACGAGGTGGCCCCGATTCCGGTTCTGGCCGCCGGCGGTATCGGCAACGGACGCCAGATGGCGGCCGCTCTCACCATGGGCGCGGCGGGGGTGTGGACCGGGTCGCTTTGGCTGGCGGTCGAGGAAGCAGCGGCGTCACCCGCACAGATCGACTCCTACATGAAGGCGACGAGCAGGGACACCGTGCGGTCGAGGTCCTGGACCGGCAAGCCTTGCCGAATGTTGCGGAACGACTGGACCGAGGCGTGGGACCAGGCCGATTCCCCCGACACTCTGGGTATGCCGCTGCAGATGATGGCTGTTCGCGAAGCGATGGTGCGCAGCAACCGCTACCCGGAGAAGTCGCAGGCCGTGGCGTTCAACCCGGTCGGGCAGATCGTCGGCACCATGAACAAGGTGAGGCGCAGCGCCGATGTGTTGTTCGGCATGGTCGAGGAATGCATCGAGGCCATCGAGCGGGGCAACTCCTTCCTGGAGGTGGAATGATCAGCGATTTCTCCGGTGGCCCGCTCACCGGGGTCAGGATCGTTGATCTGACCCAGATCATCGCCGGTCCCCTGGCCACGCAGCTTCTGGCCGAGCAGGGCGCCGAGGTGATCAAGGTCGAGTCTCTTACCGGCGACCTCATGAGGGTTGGCCGCACGGCCGGTTTCAGTGCCAACTACGCCAACAACAACCGGGGCAAGCGTTCCGTCGCCATCGACATTGCCACGGAAGCGGGGCGCGGGGTGGTGGTGGATCTGGTGGGCGGTGCCGACGTGTTCATCGAGAATTTCCGTCCGGGGGTGTGCGACCGGCTCGGGCTCGGCGACGCCGATCTTCGGAGGTCGTCGCCCGATTTGATCTATGTGTCGATCAACGGGTTCGGTTCGTCCGGGCCGTATGCCGACCGACCGGCTCTCGATCCGGTGATTCAGGCGTACACCGGGATGGTCACGGGCCAGGTCAGCGACGACCTGCCGTTTCCCGACTTCGTTCGCACGATGGTCGCCGACAAGACCACCGCGTACACCGCCGCTCAGGCCATCACCGCTGCGTTGCTGGCCCGTGATCGTGGCGCCGGCGGTCAGCGGATCGAGGTGCCGATGCTCGACTCGACGCTGGCGTGGTTCTGGGTCGACGGCATGACCGATCTCACCGAACCCGACGACCCGCTTTCGCGGGTGAGGATCGCCGACGGCTACCGGCTCACCGAGACCGCCGATGGTCGGATCGTCTATTACACGGCCACCGACGGCCAGCTGACGGGGCTGCTGCGCGCTCTCGACAGGTCCGACCTGGCAGACGATCCGCGGTGCAACAACCTGAAGTCGTTGGCCCGCAGCCCCGATCAACTGTTGGCTGTCGGGCAGGCGATCGCCACCGGATTCGCCGGGCTCACCACGGCAGAGGCCGTCGACAGGTTGGCGGGCGAGTCTGTTCCGTGCGGGCCGATTCTCGAGCGGGCCGACGTGGCCGACGATCCGCAGATTCGTCACAACGAATGCCTCGTCGACTGGACCCACCCGGTTGTCGGGAAGCTTCGCCAGCCTGCTCCTCCGGTGCGTTTCGGATCGACACCGACGAGGATGCGCCTGCAGATCGACGAGCTGGGCGAACACACCGTTGAGGTGCTGGCGGAATTGGGCCGCGACGCTGCCGACATCGAGTCGCTCAGGGATGCCGGAGTGATCCCGTCCTGACTCCCCGATCGTAAATGTGCATCCCAGCTCCTAGTATCTCCCGGTGACCGGACGTTCGGCGGTGGCCCAAACCACATCCTCAGAGCAGCAGCCCGCCCGATCCCTTTACCGCTGGCAACACGAGGCCCTCACTGCCTGGCACGAGTGCGGTCGACGCGGCGTCATCGAGGCCGTGACCGGGTCCGGCAAGACCGATGTGGCCATTGCGGCGATCATCGATGCTGTCGGGCGTGGCCTGTTCGTGCTGGTGATCGTGCCTTCGCGGGTGCTCATGGAGCAGTGGAACGATCGGCTGGTCGCCTCGATGCCCGACCACGACATCGGGCGTCTCGGTGACGGCTACCGCGATCGTCCCATCGACTGCGATGTTCTCATCACGACGCGTCATTCCGCGGCGGCTCGTGTCCCGTTGCCGGTGGGCGAGGCCGGTGGGTTGCTGATCGCCGACGAGTGCCACGGTTTCGGTGGCGCGATCCTGCGGAAGTCTCTCCTGCCCGAGTATTCGGAGCGTCTCGGGCTCACGGCCACGCTTCAACGATCCGACGACGCGGTGGAGACCATACTCCTCCCCTATTTCGGCGGTATCTGTTACCGCTACGGGTTCGTCGACGCCATCGCTGACGGGGTTTGTGCCCAGCCCCGCATCGCATTCATGGCGGTGCCGCTCACCCGTGAGGAACGCGACGAGTACGACGCGACCGAGGCGAAGATCATCGATTCGCGGCGCACTCTGCGCCAGATTCCGGGGGTTCCCCACTCGCCGTTCGGGGCTTTTCTGGCGGCGGTTTCCCATCTGGCCGAGAACGACGCCGGCCCGGGCGGTAGCGCGGCCAACGAATACCTGGCTGCCCTCGGCGCTCGCCGCGAGATCGTGGCGTCGAGTTCGGCCAAGTACGAGACCCTCGGCAAGTTCGCCGATGTCATAAAGACCGCCAACGGGTCCCTGTTGTTCACCGAGACCGTGCGGGCGGCCAACCACGCCATAGTTCGGCTCGATCCGAAGATCAACATCGAGATCATCACCGGTGGTACCGCCCGTCGCGACCGCGGCGAGATTCTCGATGATCTGCGCGACGGGAGGCTGGATGCGGTCGCGGCGCCGCGTGTGCTCGACGAGGGTGTCGACGTGCCCAACGCCAATCTCGGGGTGGTCGTGAGTGCGTCGCGCACCCGGCGTCAGATGATTCAGCGGATGGGCCGCATTCTTCGTCGCAAGCCCCAGGGCAGCGGCGCCCGGTTCGTGATTCTGTTCGCGGCCGACACGCTCGAGGACCCGCGGCTCACCGATGGCCGTGATGGCTTTCTCGAGGAGATCGAGGCCATCGCCGAATCGACCCGGATCTTTCGGCCCAACCAGACCGAGGATCTCACCGAGTTCCTCGATTACAGGGGTCCTGATGTGGTTGTGGAGCCGGTCACCGTTGGTTCGTTCACCGCCCCGGAGTTGACCGCCGAGGAGCTCGAGTCGCGCTGGTCCGACACCAGGTATCTCGCCATCGAGGCCCCTGAATTGCCGGAGATAGCGAAGCCCAAGGTGGTCAAGAAGAAGCCTCGGCTGTCCACCGGGGAACACCCGGTGTCGTTGCAGCGCCGAGGCAAGGAGTGGGTTTTGTGCTGCACGGGTTGTGGTGTCACCTCGGAGCCCAGACCGTTCAAGTGGCAGGCCCTGGACGACACCGTCGCCTGCCAATGCATCCGCTAGCCCCCCCAAACCCGGTTTTGTGAACGTTTGGAGTCCCATATGGGACTCCAAACGTTCACAAAAC
>CAZDYO010000066.1:0-9236 GCA_964509555.1 uncultured Acidimicrobiales bacterium | reverse complement strand
GGTCAAGATGTCAGACATGGGCGAAGGTGTATCGCCCGAGTGTGACACGCCGGGGAGGCGCCCGGGTCAGCCGATCGGGAACTCGAAGGTGCCGACCGCCGGATCACCGGTGTCGAACTGCACCTCGTAGGTGCCGCTCAGCAAGGTGTCGGTGATGGTGCCGGAGGCGGTGAATCCGGAGATTCCGGCAACCGGAGTGCCGGTGCCGACCACATCGACCTGGCCGTCCTTGATGGTGATCTTCAAGGTGCCCAGGAACGGGGTTTCGACCGTGTAGCCGTCGGCCAGCTCGCTGATCGGGAGATCGACGCCGAAGATGTCACTGATGCCCTGACCGAGAACGTTCCCGTCGGTGAGATCGAGAAACACCGAAAGGGTGTCGCCGGTGACCCCCACCTCGCTGACCGCCTTGCCGCTCGACCCGAACGTGGTGTTGTTCCACTGCCCGGTGAGGGTCCCCTCGGGTAGCGGCGCCTTGGGCGGGTTGGTCACTTCGGGTGCCCCGGTTGTGGTTGGAGCCGCGGTGGTGGGGGCCGCGGTGGAGGTTGGAGCAGCAGTCGCGGGTGCCGCCGAGGTCGCCGCCACGGTGGTGGGCGGATCTGTGGAGTCGGCGTTGCCGGCCACATCGGTGGAGCCGCTGTCGCCGCACGACGCTGCTATCAGGGACACGGTCGCAATCAGGATTCCTAGCGACCGTCTGGCTGGGATTCGTTTGATGGACATGCCCAATTCTTCCCCACCGCCGCGTGACGTGTCGATATTTTGAGACGATCTCACTCACAGTGATACCGGAAGATCAGCCCCACGGGCCGGGTTCCCGGCGAATGAGGCTCCGCCGGATGACCGCCGTCACCGCTCTGGTCGCGGTTGGAGCAACGGCCTGCGCCGCCGATGATCCGGAAACCGTCGCCGCTCACCCGCCGCCAAGCGGAGCCACGAGGCCACTCGTCCTGACCGACCCGGCCGCAACACCACCTCTCGACCGCCAGCGATCCACGGTCGACCAATCCAGGATCGTGTTCGACACATTCGACGGCGGATCGATATCACTCGAACTGGCCGACGACGGCACCATCAATGCTCTGCGCGACCTCATCGCCCCCATTGACGCCCCCACCTACGAATCCGTCGCCTCGGCCACCGCGTGGATGCCCGACGACGACGTGGTTCTGGCCTACACCGATGATTCCGGCGGTGAGTGGGCCTATCCGGTGCGAACCCTCAACTTCCACGAGATCGTCAATGACGAACTCGCCGGCAGACCAGTTCTGATCAGCTACTGCCCGCTGTGCTCGGCGGGCGTCGTCTACGGCCGACGGGTCGAAGGCCGGGAGCTTTCGTTCTCCAACACCAGCGCCCTCCATCAAAGCGACCTGGTGATGGTCGACCGCGAGACCGGCACCTACTGGTGGCAGGTCGCCGGCAAGGCGATCATCGGCCCGCTCACCGACTCGGCCCTCAAGCCGCTCCCGTCGTCGATGCAGCGGTGGTCGTCTTGGAGTGCTGCCCATCCCAACGGGTCTGTGCTTTCACAACTACCCGGCGAGGAGTTCCTGCCCGACCCGTTCATGGGGATGGCCGAGCGCATCGACAGTGGACTCACCCCCCGGGACCTCGCCCCGGGGGTGCTCGAGGATCGTCGCCTCAGCCCCGGCAGCACCGTGGTGGTGACCAACATCGAGGGCACGCCCGTGGCCTGGCCGGTGGCGCCGGCCCGGACATTCACCTCCGAGATCGCCGGGCGGACGGTCACGGTCGACACCGACGGAACCGGTGCCACCATCACCAGCTCCGACACCGGCGAGCCCGTACCGCTGCGAACCTCGCTCTGGTTCGCGGTGGTCGCCGCGTTCCCCGGGACCACCATCGGCGCGGAATCGGCCCGAACGGGATGACCCGGGGCCAGGAACTTCAGGAGTCGAACTTCGAGGGATCGATTTCCTTTCCGAGCGGATTCTCCAACTCCAGGGCACCCGGAGGGTCGTTGTCGCCAGTTGCGCGAACCCCATCGAGCACCGTCATGGCCACCTCCTGCCGCAACGCCCCCTCCACGGGATCGCTGATGTCGTTCCAGTTGCTCCACCGGTGATACAGCATGAAGTGGGCGGTGGGCATCTCCGACTGCATCCCGGCGTACATCGCCGCACGCATGAACTCCGCACCTTGGGCGTCGCCCACACCGGGCTTCGGGCGCTCCCCCTCACCCACAAAACTGTTGGTGGTCTCCTCGATGATCACGATCGCGTCGGGCATCCCCACCGCCTGCTGCACCCTCTGCTTGAGATCGAACCCGACCCAGTACTTCGGTTGCAGATGCCCGTAGCTGTGGACCTTGATGAACACACCCCGGCGACCGGCGAACAGTTCCTTGATCACGGCCCCGTAGCCCTCCAGGATGACGTTGGAGAAACTGGCCAGCCCCGGTGGGGACACCATCACCCCGTACTCATCGTGCAGAGCTTCGAGTTCTGCGGGAAGATCCACCGCGGTCATGATGTCCGAGAACTCCTGGGGTGAATTCCTACCGCCGACATCGAGTTCGTTCCACAGTCCGACCCCCCATGGCAACGAGTCGCGGGCAGACATCTCCTCCACCACCCGCCTCAGGTCCGCCGGGTTCGCGTTCTCGTCCTTCAACGTGAACACCACCCTGAAGCCCGCCGCGGTTCGCTCCCTGATCTCGTCGAAGAAATCGTCGGTCAGCCGGGTGCGGCCTCCGGTCTTCATCGCCCAGAACGGTCGAATGTCGATCGGGGCATTCGGATCCACCTGCACGATCCGGTCCCACACATCGCGTGCCCATTGGGGGGTTCCAGCCGGAGTGTTGTCGACGTGGATCGAGGCTGCGTACCACCAGATGTCCTGATGGGTCTGCTGCCAAAGAGGCTCTTCGGGGGCCGTCGACTCGGTCGTCGGAGCCGTCGTGGTGGTGAATGTGGTCGCCGTGGTCGCGGTCGTGGTGGTCGTGGTGGTCGTGGGAGCGTCCGTCGACACGGAGGGGTTGGCACCGGTCGAGGCCCCGGACGAGCACGCGCCAGCCAGGAGGGTCGTCACCAGGACGGTGCGTGCAAGCTTCATCATCTGTGTCACCCCGATCCGTCGGCCCGATCATGCCATCGCATGAGGACCGGAACATGCTTCCACAATCAGGCTGGATCACGGCGCAGCCGGTTTGGTCGCCAATCCGGCAACTCCTACTGTGAGACCTCCGGCCTTCCCCGAGAAGCGAGGCATCAATCGTGGACAAGTATCTGAGGCCGACATGGTTCATCGACTCCGACAGTCCCGCCGTCGAGGGCTGGGCCGCCGAGATCACCGCGGCAGCGACATCACCCAACGACCGGGCAGCGGCCCTCTATGCCGACGTGCGCGATCGAATTCGCTACAACCCCTACAACCTCACAAGTGGCCCGGAGGCCTACCGGGCATCGACCATCCTCGACTCCTCATCGAATTGGTGCGTTCCCAAGGCCGTGTTGCTGGCCGCCGGTGCCCGGGCCGTGGGCATCCCGTCGAGGCTCGGATTCGCCGATGTGCTCAACCACCTGACCAGCGACAAGCTCAAGGCGTCGATGGAGAGCGACCTCTTCGTCCGCCACGGGTTCACCGAACTTCATCTCGACAACCGTTGGGTGCGGGTCACCCCGACATTCAACCGCGAGTTGTGCGACCGGTTCGGACTGCTACCGCTCGAGTTCGACGGTCACACCGACGCCTTGTTCCACCCATTCGACCGGGCCGGCCACAAACACATGGAATACGTTCGCTACTACCCCACCGCGTCAGATCTGCCCCTCGACGAAGTGCTTGCCGATCTGCGGGCCGCCTACGGAAGCTCCATCGCCGGCGGCGACGGCGACGCGACGCCCGATCCGGCGTTCGCCCCGGGTGAGGCTCCCCAGAGCCACAACGGCACCAGCAATCAGCAGTGACTCGCCGGCCAGTTGCATCGGGCTCGGCATGGTCCGGGTCAGCACATGCACCAGGGCGAAGCCGCTGATCGGTTCGAACACGATCAGTTGCCCGGCCAGGGCGCGCGGCACCTTGACCGACGCCCGATTCCACAGCATGGCTGCCAACCACGAAGGACCGATCGCCAGGAACAGGATCACCATCGACAGCGGCAGAACCGGATCGTGGCCACCGCCGTATGCGAAGCCCGCCACCATCAGCGGCAAACCGAGCACGCCGCTGGCCAGCCCCACGGCACTCGACCACCTGACCGGGCTCACCGATCCGGCGGCGCGCAGATGATCGGTGTTGTGCAGCGCGTAGACGCACCAGGACCCCACACCCATGGCCGCGGCGATCATGCCCATCGCGATACCGGCGATCGGTCGGTCGCCGGTGGTCCAAGACGATGCGTTGATCAGAACATGGGCCAACACCAGAACCGCCACCGAGGGCAGAAGGACCCGTGGATCGGTACCTTCGCGACGGGCCCCGAGCCATGCGTAGATCACCGGCGATGATCCCACCACGGCAATCACGGGGGCCGGACCGGCCAGGCTGATCGCGGTTACCTCAGCAAGATACATGCCGACGTATCCCGTGGCCGCGTGGAACAGCGCAATTCGCCAGTCGATCCCGGCGAAGCCTCCGCCAACCCCCAGGAGCACCGCCGACACGAGACCGTAGGTGACGAAACGCAGGCCGGTTATCAACACCGGAGACGTTGATTGAACGAAGTCGACCAACGCGAACGAGCTTCCCCACAGGGCGCCCGCGATAGCCATAACGATCAGGGCCTCAGCGGCGGTGCGACGATCGGTCATCATGGAATGATGAACCACACCTCACGCAAAAGGGCGTCCAAACCCAGCCATTGATAGCCCTTTGCTGGCAGATTCATGCTTGATATGCCATATCACGGCATACTTCAACTCATGCCGTCCACACACACGCTTGATTCGATCGACCACGCCATCCTCCGCGTGATGCAAAACGACGGGCGAATCTCCGTCAACGACCTTGCCGCACGGGTCGGGCTCTCGGCCTCCCCCACTCTTCGCCGTCTGCGCCACCTCGAGGAGTCAGGGGTGATCCGTGGCTACCGCGCCGACATCGATCCGGCAGCTCTCGGTCGGGGCCTCACGGTATGGGTCACGGTACGTCTCGCCCTCTACGACCCCGATGAACTCGCGGCATTCGAGCAGTCGCTGGTGGCTCTCGAGGCCGTCACCAGCGTTCACCACGTGACCGGCGACGTCGACTACCTCGTTCGCGTCGACATCGCCGACCTCGACGCCTACGACCAGGTGATCCGACGCCAGATCCCCTCACTGCCCGGAGCGGCCCACGTGACCAGCTATGTGGTCACCTCCACGATCGCCGAAGATCAAGTCAGGCCGCACTGAGGCCGACCATTGACCGCATCGGCTCGTAGGCTCTGTGGTCGTGACAACAAGAACCCTCCCTACAAGAGGCCAGTTGGCTTGGCGTGGGGCGACGCGAGGCTGCCCCGTGTGCGGCCAACGCCACCTCACCCGCCACTGGCTGGTAATGAAAGAACACTGCCCGCGCTGTGGCTTCAAGTTCGAGCGGGCGCCGGGCCACTACGTGGGGGCCATCGGTGTGAGCACCGTCGTCACCTTCGGCCTGATTCTCGTCACCGTGCTCGCCGGGGTGGCCATCACCTATCCCGATGTGCCGTTCTTCCCGGTTGCGGGCGCGGCCTTGGCGGTGTCGGTGATCGTGCCCATCGTCATTCACCCCACCGCCCGGCTGTCGTGGATCGCTCTGGATTTGATCCTCGATCCGCTCCACGACGACGAAGCCCCCGGTCTTGGCGTCGCAGATCTCGAACCAGAGACCACCTCAGCGGCGAACAACTGAACCAGGGCCCCACCGGGCTCGCTACCATCGCCGCCATGCACGTGGCTTTCGATGCCGACGACACCCTCTGGCACAACGAGGACGAGTTCCAGGCCGCGCATCGCGAGTTCGAGTCGCTGCTGTCTCCGTGGGCCACCGCCCAAACCGTCGACGAATGCCTCTACCGAACCGAGATGCGCAACCTCGACCGCTACGGCTACGGCGTCAAGTCCTTTGCTCTCGCCATGGTCGAGACGGCCATCGAAATCTCCGGCGGACGGGTCGGAACCGAGGTTGTCTCGTCGATCCTCTCGCTCGGTCATCACCTGCTCGACCGACCGGCGAGGCTCATCGAGGGAGTGCACGAGGTTCTCGACCGGCTCAGCGACCACCACCTGATGATCATCACCAAGGGCGACCTCACCCACCAACTGGCCAGGATCGACAGCAGTGGTCTCGCCCCCCGATTCGAGGTGGTCGAAGTGGTGGCCGAAAAGGACCGCCGAACCTACGCCGACCTGCTCGCCGAGCATTCCGTGCCGGTCACCGATTTTGTGATGGTCGGGAATTCGATGCGCAGCGACATCGCCCCGATCGCCGAGCTCGGTGGACGGGCCATCCACGTTCCCTACCACGTCACCTGGGCCCATGAGTCCGACCACCAGCTGCGAACGGAACTCCATCAGTCGAGTGTTGTCACAGTCGATTCGATCACCGATGTCCCGGCCGTGATCGAATCCTGGAGCTGACAGATGATCGGGCGCCGACTCGAGGGCCCGGAACTTGTCGGCTACGACCACGTCGACATGTCGCTGCTCGCCGAGGTGCGCGTCGTTCGTGTGCCGATACTCGCTCCCGGTGCCGCCGGCATGACCATCGGCCGACACATCCTGCTTCTCGACGATTCGGATCGCCGCGGACGCAGCCTGCTCATGGCCCACGAACTGGTGCATGTCAGACAGTTCGCCGAGGCCGGCAGGCTCGGCTTTCTGGTGCGGTACCTCGTCTCGTATTTCCGTGGATTGGCCAGGTTGCGATCCCACCGCGCCGCCTATCTAGCCATTCCGGCAGAGGAGCAGGCCAGAGAAGAGGCCGCGGCTTGGGCCGCCGATTTCGGCTGATCTCACCGTGCCACGTTGCGCCTAGTGACGCCAGTCATACAAATGGCTGAGTGAACGATCGTTCACGTACGCTCTCGCAATGCCCAACGATGCTGCGCCTCGATTCTCGCCGCGCACCGTGCAGGTGGTGGCCCTCATCGGTGTGGCATCGAGTTCGTTCCCGATCACCGTTCTCTCGGCTGCGCTACCCGACATCGCGGTCGACCTCAACACCAGCATCTCCACCATCACCTGGGTGATCGCCGCTCCACTGCTGGCGTTTGCGGTTTTCACCCCGATGGCCGGAAAGCTCGGAGATCTCCACGGCCATCGCCGCATGTATCTGATCGGATTCTCACTGGCATCAATCTTCTCGATCGCCACCGCCCTCGCATGGAACGCGGCCTCGCTGATCGCCTTGCGGGTGCTGGCACAGAGCGCGTCGGCGTCCACCGGGCCGTCAGCCCTGGCCATCATGATGTCAGTGTTCCCCGAGGAGAAGCGAACGTCGGTGGCCGGAACCTGGAGCGCGGTGCTGGCGGCATCACCCGCCATCGGCGTGGTGCTCGGTGGACCGCTCATCGACCTCACGAGTTGGCGGATTCTGTTCCTCATCCAGGGTGTCGGATCAGCGCTGGCCGTGCTCTTCGCCCACCGGGTGCTGCCGGCCACAGAACGCAGATCCGGCATCAAGTTCGATCTCAAGGGCGGGCTGATCCTGGCCACCGGGGTCGGTGCCATTCTCATCTCCATCAACCGTGCCCCTCATGTCGGCTGGGGAAACCCCCTCATCTCCATCGCCGTGGTCGGCGGGCTGATCGCCCTCGGGGTCTTCGTGCTGGTCGAGCGCCGCACCGACCATCCACTCGTGTCCACAGCGATGATCCGTGAACGAAACGTGGCCCTGCCACTCCTGAGCCAGATCTTCATCAACGGTCCCTACATGGCCGGCCTGGTCATCACTTCATTGATGCTCGGAAGCACATTCTCGTTCGACACCACCCGCATATCCCTGATGATCCTGCCCCGCCCCATAGCGTTCGCGGCCGGCGCCTGGATCGCCGGTTGGGCCGTCCTCAAGTTCGGTGGACGATCAGTGGTCGTCACCGGCACCACGTTGATCGCGCTCGCGTTGTTCGTCATCGGTCGAGGCGCAGTCGATCATTCGGTCTGGCTGGTTCTCATCGGCGCAGCAATGGCGGGAACCGGTAGCGGCATAGCCAGGCCGGCAATAATCGCCGCCCTCACCAGCGCCGTCGGACCCAAGGACATGGGGGTCGGAACCGGAATGCTCAACATGACCGGGCAGATCGGTGCCGCCGCCGGCATCAGCATTCTCTCCGGACTCATCTCCAACAACTCCGATGCCCACCGGTTCTATGTCGTGCTGACGATCGCGGCGCTGGTGGCCATTCTGGGAGTGGTCACCGCGGGCCTGATCGTGTTCACGTCGAAGACCAAGCCGGATCCGCCGACCCCGCTGCCGGCTTCTCCGTACTCGGTTTCGATCAACCCCCAGAGGCTCCACCCCGCCGGTTCCGCTCTTGGCGACGACAGGGAAACCCCCCGCATTCAGTAGGTGTAGAAACCCTCGCCGCTCTTGCGGCCGAGCTTGCCGGCTGACACCATGCGCCGGAGCAACGGCGGCGGCGCCAGGAAACGCTCCTGGTACTCGTTGTGGAGCGACTCCTCGGTGAACAGGCAGACATCGAGGCCGATCATGTCGGCCAGGGTGAGTGGTCCCATCGGATGCCCGCAGCCGAGCTGCATGGCCGCGTCGATGTCTTCGGCGCTGGCGTGACCGGCCTCGAACATGGCGATCGCCTGACATATGTAGGGGATCAACAACGCGTTCACAACGAACCCGGCCCGGTCGGGGGCCGGCACCACACGCTTGCCCAGCACATTGGTGGCGAAGTCGGTCACAACGGAAACGACCTCCGCCGAAGTGCGCTGCGTTGAGATCACTTCCACGAGCTTCATGACCGTCGCCGGATTGAAGAAATGGATGCCACACACCATCTCCGGGCGGCTGGTGGCCATGGCAATGTCGATGATCGGAATCGACGATGTGTTGGTGGCCATGATCGCATCGGCACCGAGAACCGAATCGAGCGCCTTGAATATCTCGGCCTTGAGGTCGAGGTTCTCGACAACCGCCTCGATCACCAGGTCAGACGGGGCCAACTCGTCGAAGTCGGTGGTCCAGACGATGTTGGCCAGGGTGGCGACGCGATCAGACTCGTCGAGCTTGCCGCGCGATACGGCCTTCTCGAGCGAACCCTCCACCCTGGACTTGCCGGCTTCAACAGCCTCGGGAGA
>CAZDYO010000065.1:0-9247 GCA_964509555.1 uncultured Acidimicrobiales bacterium | reverse complement strand
CAGTGGCTACGACATGTCTGGCTCCCGCATGACGGCACACGGCAACCGCCATCTGCCCTATGGGCCCAGCCCCGGTAATCAGCACATCCTCACCCACCAGGTCGTAGGTGAGCGCCGTGTGGACCGCGTTGCCCAGCGGGTCGAGAATGGCACCGATCTCATCGGGGATGGTGTCTGGCACTGGATAGGCGTTCGATGCGGGGATCACAACGAACTCCGCGAATCCCCCGTCGCGATGGACACCGATACCAACGGTGTTCCGGCACAGATGCCCGTGACCGGCCCGGCAGTTCCGACAATGCCCACAGATCACGTGGCCCTCCCCGGCCACACGCGTGCCAACCGGCAGTCCTACGACCTGGTCGCCGGCCGCAGCCACCGTACCGATGAACTCGTGCCCGATCACGGTGGGAGGCGTGATGTTCTCGGCTGCCCAGTCATCCCAGTTGTGAATATGAAGGTCGGTACCGCATATGGCGGCATGGGTGACCTCCACGAGAACCTCTGCGGGCCCGGGTCGCGGGGTGGGCCACTCGACAAGAGACAATCCGGGCCCGGCCTCTTTCTTGACGAGGGCCCTCACCTCGACCCTCCCATCACCCCGAGGTCCCGGCCGACCTCGCCGAAGGCCCGGATGGCCCGATCGATGTCTCCGTCGTCATGAGCAGCACTCATCTGGGTGCGTATTCTCGCCGCGCCGCGAGGCACCACCGGGAACGAAAAGGCCGTCACAAGGATTCCGGACTCCAACAAGCGTGAGGCCATCTCGGTGGCGGTTCGAGCATCGCCCAGCATCACCGGAATGATCGGATGCCCCTCACCACTCAACTCGAACCCCTGCGCCTCCATTCCGGATCGGAACCGGTCGGCGTTTCGGTGGAGCCGCTCTCGGAGATCGTCGCCACGTCTGGCGATCCGAATTGCAGCCCGCGCGCCTCCCACAAGACCCGGGCTGAGCGAGTTGGAGAACAGATACGGCCGAGCACGTTGTCGTAAAAGATCGACCACAGCACTTTTCGCCGCCACGAAGCCGCCCATCGCACCGCCGAGAGACTTCCCGAGGGTGCTCGTCACGATGTCGATCCGGTCGGATACGTCGTGCAGCGCCGGAGTGCCGCGCCCTTGTGGACCGATGAACCCGGTGGCGTGACAGTCATCGACCATCACCAGAGCGTCGAACTCGTCGGCAATCTCACATATGGAGGGGAGATCGGCAATGTAGCCATCCATGGAGAACACCCCGTCGGTGGCTATGAGGACCGTGCGGGCGCCCCCGCGACGTGCCTCGGCCACGGTGTCGCGAAGATCGGCCATGTCGCGGGTGGCGAACCGGTGTCGCTTGGCCTTGCACAGTCGTACGCCGTCGATGATCGACGCATGATTGAGCGAGTCGGAGACTATGGCATCGTCCGGCCCGAGCAACGGATCGAACACTCCACCGTTCGCATCGAAGCAGGCCGCGAACAGGATGGCGTCGTCGGTTCCGATGTAATCCGCTATCTCCGACTCCAGGAGACGGTGCTGATCCGTGGTCCCGCAGATGAAACGCACCGACGCCATCCCGTGGCCATGTGTCTGCATGGCTCGTTGAGCTGCAGCAACCAGGTCGGGATGGTCCGCAAGCCCCAGGTAGTTGTTGGCACACATGTTGAGCACCCGATCACCGTCCTCAACCGTGACCGATCCCCCTTGCGGTGAGGTGATGATCCTCTCGGTCTTCCACAAACCCTCCTGACGGATCTCCCCCAGGGTCGCTTCGACACGTTCGTAGAAATCGGAACGAGACATGATCCTCCTGTCGGTTGACCGGTCCGGGCAGGATCACCCGAACGGCACCTGCCGCGAACATAGATGCAGCCGGTCCACAACGGCCACAGGGCTTGAATCTGTGATGTTTGCGCCGACAGGGGTGTGTACGGATCCATCAACGCTCCGGGG
This sequence comes from uncultured Acidimicrobiales bacterium, assembly GCA_964509555.1. Lineage (GTDB taxonomy): Bacteria > Actinomycetota > Acidimicrobiia > Acidimicrobiales > Aldehydirespiratoraceae > SZUA-87. The sequence continues at coordinate 7,309 of CAZDYO010000065.1, read as the reverse complement.
GCGAAAGTGCACGAGAACCGCATCATCGGACTGGCCCTGACCATCGCCATCCTTTCCTCGGCATGCATTGGTGGTTCCGGGGATTCCGGTATCGATCCGAGCGTTCCGGCGACGGCGACACAGCCGGCCTCGGGGGTGGGCAACACCGGTCCCATTGATCTCGCCTGCAACGGTGGGGCCTTCCCGAACGATCCCGACTTTCGCCAGATCCTGTGCGATGTTCAAAACGCCGAGTTGAACGTGATGGTCGCCAAGGGCACCTTTGATCCCGCTTGGGGACCGAGGGTGTCGCAGGCCATCTTGAAGCAGTCGACCGATCGGGCGGCCGCCGTTGCCGAGCTCGAGGTGATCATCGCGGAAATGAACGCGGCCGCATAGGTCCGAAGGCGACCTCGATGGTCGGCATCAGGGGCGACGCCGCCCACGATGGACACCGAGCGACTCGACGAACTCGCCCAGGCTCCAACCTGAGTCGAGAGCCCGCGCCATCAGCTGTTGGGCGGACTCCGGCGACATCCCATCGCGCGGAGGATCGGAATCGAGGTTCGAGGGAAACGGATAACCGTCGGCGCTCGCGGAGATGGCTGCATGCACCTCCACTGGGGTTAGCCGACCACTATCTGCGAGTTCCTTCAGTGGTCCGTATGTGACCGCGGCGATCGCATAGGTGTCGATCGACTCCATCGGCCGGCCCATGGCCGACGAGATCTGCAGCAGATTGGCCATGCGGTCGATGTTTTCGGTGCGGTTCTCACCCGCCGCGTGGTGAAGCCCGGGGTTGAAGAACATGGCGTCTCCCGCGTGGAGGCCCAGCTGGACGGAATGCTCCTCGAAATACGAGATGAAGTCCGGATGGCGCCACGCCATGTATCCGAGTTCGTAACGCTGCGAGAACGGCAGCAACCGTGTGGGCCCCGACTCCAAGGGCATGTCGGAATGGGCCACCGCCCCCTGCAGAGTGAGCGCCTCGGAAACCCGATGCACGTGCATGGGGAACCTCGCAACATCAGCATCGGATTGAAACCCGAGGTGATAATCGCGGTGGGGCACCTGTGACTGTCCGCCCGGGTGGACAACGTTGACCTGTGCGCTGATCTGGTACCAGGGTCCGAGCCAGGCTTCGGCCGCGAGCGCGATGATCGGGTTCGAGTAGTAGGACACGTACGCAGCCGGATCGATCAGTGCGGACTTCTGCAACGCGTGCCACACCCGGCTGTTGGCGCCGGCTTGGGCGAAGTGATCCGCGCCGCTGAATCTGTCACGGCGCTCTTGCTCCATGATGCGACCGAACACAGCGGTCATCCGGTCGACCACATCGGGGTCCTCGAACACCCCCGTAACGGCGAAGACGCCTGGCCCGTCCGCGAGACAATCAGCCCATTCGTCCATGAGCGTCGCGGAGAGATCCCGATCGCGAAGCGCTTCCCTCACGAAGTCGCCGGTGTAGACCGGTATCCCAGCCGAGACATGGCCGGCCCGTGGCGCCCATGGGTCGACCATCCCCTCAGAGATCGACCGGTGGAAATCGCCGACATCGACATTCGAGATGGCCGCTCGTCGCAATCGGACGGAGCGTTGAGACGTGTGCGTATCGGGACCTGCCACCGTTCACCTCCCGGGGCCGTTGTGGCGAGGGTAGTGCAAAGGGTTCCACCGGCCGAAGCGGCCACCGCGATCCAATCCGGGGAGTGGCTGTCTGCATCTCAACCGGCGACGACTGATATACCTGTCCGTGCAGCAGCAAGTTCTCCCGAGAGGCCGTCCCAATGCGTGCAGCGATCCTTACCGGAGGAGGCGATGTCCCCGGCCTAAATCCGTGCATCAAGGCTGCGGTCAACCGGATGATCGACGAGGGCCACGAGGTGCTCGGCATTCGTCGTGGATGGGGTGGTCTTCTGGCCTGCAACCCGGACGACCCCGGCTCGATCGCGACCAACACGATCCGTCTCGATCGCAACGCCGTGCGCACGATCGACCGCACCGGCGGCACCTTTCTTCATACGTCACGGACCAAACCGAGCCATGTCGCCGCCCCGGACGTGCCGGACTTCCTGGCCGGAACGGTGACCGGTGATGGACCGTTCGATTTCACTTCTCACATTCTCAACGTCCTCGACTCGCTTGGAGTCGACGTCCTGCTGCCCATCGGCGGCGACGACACATTGTCGTATGGCCTGCGTATGCACCAAGAGGGCGTGCCGGTGGTGGCCATACCGAAGACGATGGACAACGATGTGCATGGAACCGATTACTGCATCGGCTTCTCCACCGCAGTCACCCGCGGTGTCAAGTTCATTCACAACTTGCGCACGAGCACCGGATCCCACGAACGAATCGCCGTCGTCGAGTTGTTCGGTCGCTACAGCGGCGAGACATCTCTCATCACCGCCTATCTCTCCGGTGTCGACCGGGCCATCATCTCGGAGGTCCCTTTCGACGTCGACCGTCTGGCCGAGTTGGTGGCGCGTGACAAGGCCGACAACCCCAGCAATTACGCGATGATCACGATCTCCGAGGGGGCAACCATCCAGGGCGGCAGCATGAGCCTGTCGGGCGAGGCCGACGCCTACGGCCACCGAAAGCTCGGTGGCATCGGAAAGCAGACCGGTGATCTGATCAAGGAGCGAACCGGTGAGGGAATAGTTCTTCAGGAACTCGCCTACCTGGCCAGGTCCGGGAACCCTGATTCGCTGGATCTCATGGTGGGGATGAACTACGCAATCATGGCGGTTGATCTTGCCATCGACGGCACCCTCGGTCGCATGGTGGCGCTTCGCTCGGGCACATACACCAACGTGCCCATCTCCGTCACCGGTGAAGGCGTGAGGCGGGTGGATGTCGACGAGTTGTACGACATTGATGAGTACCGACCCAAGGTCCGGCACGTCGCAGGAAAGCCGATGTTCCTCTACTGAGAACCGCCGTGCGGATCAGGCCGTGAAACCATCGAGTCTGGCGAGTACCTGCAACATCACCTCATCGGCTCCGCCGCCAATCGAGGCAATTCGGTTGTCGCGATAGAACCTCGCCGTCCAGTTCTCCTCGACGTATCCCATTCCGCCGTGGAACTGGAGGCATGTGTCTCCGACCTTGCGTATCAGCCGATCGGCAGTGAGCTTGGCGATGGTGGCCCGTCGTGTGGTGTCCATGCCACGGTCATGATCCTCCGCGATCGACATGTTGTAGACGCGCAACAGATCGAGTTCAGCCGAGAGCTCAGCCAAGGTGAATTGGATGTATTGCTTGGACAGAAGCGGTTCGCCGAAGGCATGCCGATCGCGGAGAAACTCGGCTGTGCGTTCGAGGGCCCGTTCGCACGCCCCGACCGCGGTGTAGGCGGCCCACATTCGTTCCACCACGAACTGCGCCATCTGCTGGTGGAACCCTCGCCCGATCTCACCAATGGTGTTGGCCACCGGCACCCGGCAGTCGGTGAAGTCGAGCAGGGCCGTGTCGGAGGCTCGCATCCCGAGCTTGTCGAGCCTCTTTGAGACACTGAACCCCGGAGTTGACGTGGGCACGATGATCTGGCTCATACCCGCGTAACCACCCTCGTCGGATGTGCGAGCCAACAGACACAGCCAGTCGGCCTGGAGCGAATTGGTGATCCACATCTTCGATCCGTTGATCACCCATTCGTCGCCGTCCCGAACAGCCCTTGTGCGGATGTTGGCGACGTCGGAGCCGGCATCCGGCTCGCTCACCGCAATCGCTGCAACCATCTCGCCGCGCAGCGCCGGAGTGAGGAATTTCTGCTTCTGCTCGGTCGTTCCGAAGCGAGCGAGGGAGGGGGTCGCCATGTCGACCTGCACTCCAAGGGCCATCGGCAATGATCCATGATCACACCGACCGAACTCCTCACCGAGAATCACCGTGAACATGTGATCAGCGCCCTGACCGCCGTCGGCCTCGTCGTAGTCGAGGCCGATCATTCCGAGCTTGGCCATGTCGGCGAAGATCTCGTGAAGGGGCATCATCTCAGCCGCCTCCCATTCGGATACGCGGGGGTTGATTTCCCGCTCGACGTAATCTCGCACCATGGCTCGGAACGCCGCATGTTCGGTACTCAGCTGCACGGCGCGACCATACAACGGCTGATCTTCGACCGACTCAATCGGACCGGTCAAGGGCGGCGGCCATGACTCAGATGATGGCCCGCTCCACGAATGGGATTCGTCTACGTACGCGGTCATATCCGAGGGGCGACAAGTCGAGGGAGCGGTATTCGTCGTAGGCAATCAGCTCGGCCACACCGCGGCCCACGGCCGGGGATTGCTGCATTCCGTGTCCGGAGAAGCCGTTGGCGAAAATGAAGTTTCGCACCACGTCGTGACGGCCGACGATGAGATTCTGGTCGAGGGTGTTGTATGCGTAGTGTCCGGCCCACCGACTTGTCACCCTGATCCGGTCGAAGGTCGGAATGCGGTGGGCGAGCGCCGGCCACACCTTGTCCTCCCAGATATCGTGGTCCATGACAAGGTCTTCGGGATCGACAGCGGGGTCGGTGTCCGGCGTGCAGCCGACCATGTATGCGGCGCCGTCGGAGCGAACATGAACCCCCGACGGATCGATCGTGAGTGGAAGTCGCCGATCGAGTGGGGTCGCCGCCTCGAATATGAACGTGTAGCGCTTGCGGGCCTCCACCGGTAACTCGATTCCGGCCATTCGGGCTGTGGCCGCTGCTCGCGGCCCCGATGCATTGACCAGTGTGCCGCATCGAACTTGTTCACCCGACGCCAGGGTCACGTCGACCACGGAGTCGCCACTTCGACCAATCGAGATCACTTCGTTGGCCACGTACTCGACGCCGTTGTCCCGGGCCTTGCGACGGAGCCAGTCGAACATGGTGCCGCTGTCGAAGTAGCCCTCGTCGACAAGGTTGTGGCTGCCGCAGACGATGTCGTCGAGGTTGTAGAACGGGTAGGCCGCGGAAATCTCGTCTGGAGACATGATCACCGTCGCCGCACCCAGCGAAACCTGCAGCTCCTGGTTGATGCGTAGCTGGTCGGCAAATTTCTCATCGGCGGCCAGGTACATGTAACCGAAATGATCGACGTCGATCCGGGGCACCTCGGAATCACCGAGAAACTCCGGGAAGTCTCTGACGAACTCGGCGGCGATCCGGGAGATCCGGATGTTGATCTCGGTGGAGAACTGCTGCCTCATGCAGCTGTTGGTGCGCGCGGTGGAGGAATTCGAGTAGGTCATGTCCCGCTCGACCACCAGCACTGTTCCGCCGAAGTCGACGTGATCCGACAGGAACCAGGCGATCGCGGAGCCAACCACAGCTCCACCCACGATCACCACGTCGTATGACGACAGACGTGGCTCGGAGACGATGGGTGATCGTTTGCGGGGGACGAAAGGTTCCATTCGATCGTGAAACTACACCGCGCCGATGAGCGATGGTGCCTTGGCATGGCGCTAGCTTGCTGCCCATGCCGACACCACATATCTCAGCCCCCGACACCGCATTCGCCGAGACCTGCCTGCTGCCCGGCGACCCGCTCAGGGCCAAGTGGATCGCCGAGACCTTCCTCGACGATGCCGTGCAGGTGACCGCCGTACGCAACGTTCTCGGGTTCACCGGGTCCTACAAGGGCACACCGGTATCGGTGATGGGTACCGGCATGGGCGTGCCTTCGATTTCGATCTACGCCACCGAGCTCATCGACTTCTACGACGTCAAGAAGCTGATCCGGGTTGGTAGCTGCGGAAGCCTCCAGCCTCATCTCGGTCTCAAGGATGTCGTGGTGGGTCTCGGAGCCTGCACCAACTCCGGGGTCAACCGGGCCCGGTTCGAGGGGTGGGATTTCGCGGCCATCGCCGACTACGGCTTGGTACGCGCCGTCGTCGATGCCGCCGAGGCCCAGGGCATCACCGTCCATGTGGGCAACCTCATGACCTCCGACCTGTTCTATGGCCCCACAAACAAGACGCTGGAAGAGACCATGGCGCCGATCCAACGCATGGGGGTGCTGGGTGTCGAGATGGAGGCGGCGGGTCTCTACGGCCTGGCAATCGAACGCGGTGTTGCCGCGCTGGCGGTGTGCTCGGTCAGCGACGATCTGACCACCGGAGAGATTCTCAGTTCCGACGAACGCGAGACATCACTGTCCGACATGATCACCGTTGTGCTGGAGTCGGTCATCTGACAAACCAACTCCGAGATGTCAGGCTCCTGGGACCCAAGCCCCCACCATGGAGCATTCGATGACTCGCCTCGGCTACCAGATCCCCAATTTCACATACCCTGGAATCTCCCAAGCCGACACTTTCGCAAACGTCGTCGCTCAGGCCAATGCCGCGGAGGCAGCCGGCTTCGACCGGGTGTTCGTGATGGACCACTTCTACCAGTTGCCGATGATCGGGGAACCCCAGGAGCCGATGTTCGAGTGCTACACCATGCTCTCCGCGTTGGCCCAGCACACGTCCAAGGTCCGTCTCGCGGCGCTGGTCACCGGCAACACCTACCGTCATCCGACGCTCCTGGCCAAGACCATCACCGCCCTTGATCACGTATCAGGCGGGCGCGCCACCCTCGGAATCGGGTGCGGGTGGTTCAAGCTCGAACACGACTCGCTCGGATACGAATTCGGAACGTTCACCGATCGGTTCGAGAAGCTGGAAGAGTCTCTGCAGATTGTGATCCCAATGCTTCGGGGTGAGACCGTCACCTTCACCGGCAAGCACTACCGGGTCGTCGATGCCGTCAATTCGCCGGCACCCATATCACGGATTCCGGTGATGATCGGTGGGTCGGGCGAGAAGAAGACCCTCCGTATGGTCGCGCAGTACGCAGACGAGTCCAACCTGTCGAGTGGTCCGGTGAGCGAGATTCCCCGGAAGCTCGACGCACTGAGCGCCCACTGCCAACGACTCGGACGCGACCGCTCGGAGATCAAGGTCACCAAGCTCCAGATGGTGGCCGTGGCCCCCACCATGGAGGAGGCCGACGCTGACGTCAGGGCGCTGGCCGCCACGAAGGGTTGGGGTGAAGAGGTCGTCGACATGGTCAAGTCGTTCTTGATCTACGGCGATGCCGACACCGTGGGAGAGAAGCTTCAGAACTGCATGGACACCGGGATCGATGGCATGACCATCGATCTACCGATCAACGGCCACAACCCGGACCGCATCGGACTGCTCGGTGAGATCGCGCTGGCGGCGATCGGCGACTGAGGTGGTGGACGACCGCGACTCGCACTCAGCCGGGTCGTCGTCATCGAGCAGGTGTGCCCAACAGGGCGGATCACCTCCGGTGTCTGCTGTCATCCCAAATTCCTATCACGCCATTGCCGGGAGGCAA
>CAZDYO010000064.1:5810-9299 GCA_964509555.1 uncultured Acidimicrobiales bacterium | reverse complement strand
CACCAACGCGCAGTTTCGTGTCCACCTACGTTCAGATTCTCATGGCCGCCGACACCCGATGAAGGGAACACCCATGACCGAAACAGGACCGGCCGACGAGGATTTCCCGGCGCTGTGCACAGTCCGTCCGCCCGCGGACATGGCAGATGAATACGACGAAGTTTCGCCCGGCGTCTGGTTGGCCAACTGTCTGTATGGCGATTTTGCGGAGCCGGTTGACACCGTGGCATGGACAGGTACCGACGGAGACCGCCCCGGAGGAGCCGATGACGCCCACCTTGATCGTCACGGCGACCATTTCGTCTACACGACCACTTGGACCGACGGACCCACCTACTTGGGGCGGTTCCCAACAGTCGCGGCGGCCGTGGCCGCATGGGTGCCCCACGTCACCATCCCTGGCACCACTCCTCGCATCGTGGTGTTCGACTCTGATCAAGCAGGGTGACACGCCGGTCGCCACATTCCGGTGGGGTACACCGACGAGTTCGATGACTGGTACCTATCGCTGACCGAGGAGGATCAGGTTCGTCAGGCATCTTCGTTCTCCTTCATCCGCTCCAGTATCTCTTCGCCCTGCAACGGCTCTCGGCCTGGGCCGGCACGATGGGATTGAACCGCTGAGCACCCGGCGGGGCAGTACGTTTCGTTGCTGTGGAGAATCATCGCAGCGCAGTTGTGAACACGTCGTTGGCCGACATCGACCGGATCACCACCAGGACTCTCGATCTGGTGGGCGTCCCATCGCAAACCGGCGATGAGCGTGCCGCTGTCGACATGGTCGGCTCCTGGCTGGAACCTGTCGCCGATGAGGTCGACGCGTGGGTTGCACGCATGCGGGATCTCGAGAACGATCCTGCCTATCCGGGTCGTGAGGTGGAGCGAGATGAGGTCCCAGTGGTGGCCGCGAGAGTGGTGGGGTCGCGGCCCGGTCCCACCGTCGTGATCTCCGGTCACCTCGATGTCGTGCCGATCGGGGATCCCGAGTCGTGGACCACCGACCCTTCCGGAGAGCTCATCGATGGAGTCGTCTACGGTCGGGGAGCGTGCGACATGAAGGCCGGGATGGTGGCGGCCGTCGAAGTGTTCGAGGCCATTGCCAACGGTGACCGCGACTTCGCGGGCGAGCTCCGACTCGTGGCCGTGCCGGGGGAGGAAGACGGCGGTACTGGCACTCTGGCGGCGATCCGGCGGGGCTGGACCGGAGATTCGGTGATCATTCCGGAACCGACCCGGAGCTCCGCTGGGCCCCAGGTGGTGGTGGCCCACGGCGGTGCTCTCACCTACACGATCGAGGTGGCAGGTCGCAGCGCCCATGCCGCAACGAGGCTCGAGGGCGAATCCGCGCTCGATCATTTCATCACCGTCCATCATGCGCTTCAACGCATCGAAGATGAACTCAACGCCGCCGAGACCAACCCGGTGATGTCGGCGATCGGCCTGCCCTATCCGACCACGGTTGGGGTGGTGCGCGGGGGAGAGTGGGCCTCGAGCGTGATGGGCCGGCTCGTGGCTGAGGTGCGGGTCGGAGTGGCGATCGGTGAGACGGTCCCCGAGGCCGAGCGCCGGTTCGAGTCGGCGGTCAGGTCGGCCGTCGCCGGGGATCAGTGGCTCGATGCCCACCCACCGAGGATCGATCGAACCGGCGCGGCGTTCGGTGCGTCATCCATCGACTCCGATCATCCCCTCGTGGTCGCACTCCTCAACGCTGCGGAGGACACCACCGGGATTCGGCCCGCAGTTGTCGGTGTTCCCTACGGCTGCGACATGGCCATGTGGATCCGTGAAGCGGAAGCGGCCTGTGTGCTCTTTGGGCCGGGCGACATCGTTCACGCCCACGCGGCCGACGAGCGAGTGGTGATCGCCGATGTCGCTGATTACACCGAGGCTCTGCTTGAGGCGACCATCCGGCTGCTCACCGCTGGATCGGAATCGGCGAGCTGAGAGCGGAGCGGCGAACCCTCAGATGCCGAAGGCCCCGCCAGCAACAATTTGCTTGCTGTAGTTGCGCACCAGTCCGCGAAGTCCATCGCAGCCATCGGCGCCGAGCGCCTCCCATGGGGCCATGGCCAGCAGATCAGTCTGGGTCTGGATGCGTTCGCGAAACTCCGTGCCTGCACTGGTGAGGGCGCCAGCAGAGTCGACAAGGCCGCGGTGTTGCAGCCCTGACTGCGCCGCTTCCCATTTGTCTTCGGGCCATGATCTGGTGGCTCTCAACACCGCCGCGGGGACTTCGCCCGTACCAGCGTGGAGCAGCAGCGCGTCGAGCGGCGTTACCCCCTCGGCGACGAGAATCGCCACGTGGCCATCGCCCCGGAACTCACGCAGGATCGAGATGGCATGCCAGAGCGCCAGATGCGGCGGCTGGGGCCATTCGAGTCCGAGCAGACCCGCAGCCAGCGGCCGACCGGCGGACCAGCATGCGTCGGCGGCCTGCCGGGCGAGGTCGACGGCCCGGTCTATCTCCGGTCCGTTCACGGAGTCGCCCAGGTGTCGGCGCAAGGTGGCATCGGCGGCCTGTAGTCGGGCGTCGACCCACGATTGGGGAGTGGCAACCTCCCAAGCGTCGGCCATGGCCGCGCCCACCAGTTGAGGATTGAAGTTGAAGAAGGTGGCTGTGACCACTTCGGCGCTCACGGCGCCCATCGGCGCGGCCCGTGATGCGAAGTATCCGGTGCGATCGTGTTGTGTGCCCAGCCCGGCGTAGGCGGCCGCGGCCTCGGGGCTGAAGTAGATCATGCCGTGATACGGCTCGAGGGTGCGGTGCATTTTGCGGGCGATGATCGATTCCATCCGCGGAGGCTAGCTTCGCGGCCGGCGTCGGGGTAGTTCCTTCGCGTGTCGGCAACGTATGGGCTTGCCGCCGACCGGTCTGCCTACTGGGTGCCGCTGGCTCCGGGGAGCATGCGTTCGAGCAGGTGATCCTTCTTGATGAACTGGTGGCGCATCGCCAGGCCGACGTGAAGCACCCATGTGACAAGGAAGGCGACTCCGGAAATGACATGAATCGCGAGTGCGAGATCGTTCAGCCCGGAGCTTTCGCCGAAGGGGTTGCCGAGCGAGATCGTGCCGAAGAGGTGAATCTGATGCGATGCGGCTCCGGCGAGCACGTAGCCGCTGATTGGTTTGACGATCATGACCGTGTACATCACCTGTTCGGTGCGGTGAGCGAAACTGCGTTCGCGTTGGGACAGCCCCGGTGCCCAACTGGGGAGGGGGGTGGTTCGGCGCCACCAGATCCGGGCGACGGCCAGACCGAACACGATTAGACCCAGTGTGGCGTGCCAGTCGAACACGTTTGCCCAGTCGGTTCCGAAGACGACATCGCCCTCGGTCTTGTTCATGAGCCCGAATCCCAGCACGAACAGCACCGTGAACAGAGTGAAGATGATCCAGTGGAGGCTCTTGGTCATCGAACCGTAAGAACTCGAATCGCTACGAAGTGTCATGGCCTGACCCTATCCGTCATACAACAAGGTTGTACAACAA
>CAZDYO010000064.1:0-5710 GCA_964509555.1 uncultured Acidimicrobiales bacterium | reverse complement strand
GCTACGAAGTGTCATGGCCTGACCCTATCCGTCATACAACAAGGTTGTACAACAAGGTTGTACAACAATGTTGTTGTACAACGACCTTGTAGCCTTCGACCATGCCCCGAATCGTCGATGATGCTCAACGTCGCGATGAAATTGGAGGGGCCGCACTTGCGATTGCCATGTCCGAAGGGATCGAAGCGGTCACCTTTCGGGCTGTCGCGGCCCAGATGGGAGCGTCGTCGACCACCGCGGTCACTCACTACGCACCCAGTCGGGCCGCTGTTCTCGAGATCATGCTCGGACGCCTGTATTCGCAGGCCCGCGCAACCATTGAGGACACGGGTTGGCCCGACGATCCTCGTGAGGCCCTTGCGAAGTTGGCCGACTCGGTTCTTCCCACCGACCCATTGACCATGACCGGTGCCAGGATCATTTTCGCGGCCTCGATGCAGATCACCGGCGATCTCGGGTCGCAGGTCGACTTCGCTCGTTGGGGAGATTGGCTCCGCGAACGCGTCTCAGCCCTGGTGACCGAGATTCTGGGTTCGGGGTCGACCGACGTGTCGGATGCGGTCATGGCAACAATCACCGGGCTGAGTTTCCTGGCGTTGATGGACCCAGACCACTGGAGCCCCGACCGCCAACGCACCGCCATGGCCGCCACCCTCGATGCTCATCAACTCTCCCCCAGAAGCAGCTAGACGGTCGAGGCGGTGGCCGTGATGCCTTTGATCGTCCGGTGGATGTCGGAGAGACAGCACTTGGTCGACGGGTTGAGATGCTCGCAGGCGCAGAATCCGTCGGCCACGGCTGCCTTCACGTCGGCCTTGATGGTGCTGACGCCGTCGTGGTCCCGGAGGTCGGCGGCAATGTCGTCGGCAGTGTGGGCGAAACAAAAGCACACGGGCTGTGGCTTGTCGAGGGTCTTGTGGGCCACTTGGGCCTTCACCTCATTGTCGGTGACGGTGTCGTCACCGAGGTAGTAGATGACGGGGCAGTCGGCGGTTGCGCAGTGTTGCCATTGGCCGTCGGTGGCTTGTGGCCGGTGGGCTTTCACGGGCTTGTCGCCGATGACCGGGCCGATGGTGTTGCACTCCGGGCAAGGGGTTCGTTCGGCATTCGGATCGATGCTGCAACAGCTGCTCATTGTTGGGACTTCCTTCGATTGGCTACGGGCTGGGTCATTCGCTCGATGGTCGGTGAACACCGCCGGCAGCGGAGTTCATTCCTTCGGAGAGCGTGGGGTGGGTGTGGATCATGGCGCCGATGTCGGAGTAGCCAGCGCCGGTGACCATGGCCAGGGCAGCCTCATGAATGAGGTCGCCGCCATGAGGGCCAGCTATGTGACAGCCGAGAATTTTGTCGGATTTGGGATCGGTGACGAACTTGATCAGGCCGATGGTCTTGCCCATGGCCCGGGCCTTGGCCACGCCATCAAATCGCTGGATCCCAACGGCGACCGCATGGCCGGCATCGCGGGCTTGTTGTTCTGTGAGCCCCACCGACCCGACCTCCGGGTCGACGAACACGGCGTGGGGAACGACGCGGTCGGCAATGGTGCATTCGCCGTCGCGGTAGAGGTTGCGGTAGACCACATCGGCGTCGTCGCGCGCCGTGTGGGTGAACATGGCGCCGCCGCGCAGATCACCGAGAACCCATACATTCTCGCCCTGGATGGACCGCAGCTGATCGTCTACGCCCACAAACCCGTGATCGTCGGGTTGGATACCGATGTGTTCAAGGCCCAGGCCGTCACTGTTGGGTACCCGGCCCGTCGCTATCAGCAGATGGGTTCCACGGATCTCTTCAATAGCATCGCCGGTGCAGCCGACCCTGATGTCGCCTGCCGTCCCGGTGGCGTAGGTGCATGAGGTCAAGGTGATCAAATCGATCCCATCAGCCTCGAAGCCCTGCCTCATGGCCTCGGAAATGTCGGAGTCCTCACCCGGCAGCAGGCGGTCGGATCGCTGAACGATCGTGACCCGTGATCCGAAACGCCTGAACATCTGTGCGAACTCGCATCCGATGAAGCCGCCACCAACCACGATCAGGTGCTCCGGCAGTTCGCGCAGATCGAGGATGGTGCGGGATGTGAGATACGGGACCGTGTCGAGCCCGTCGATTCCCCGCACCGAGTCGCGGGTGCCGGTGTTGAGGAAGATCTTGTCGGCTTCGATGCGGTTGCCATCGACCTCGATCACGTGGTCGCCCACGAACGCGGCGGTTCCCTCGATCAGTTCGATTCCGTTGCGCCGTTCGACCGCGCGATACGAGCCCTCTCGAATGGTCTCGACGATGTTGTTCTTGCGGTCGACGATCTCGTTCAGGTTCACCGTTGGAGCTGAGACATGGACACCGAAGGCGGCCGCCGACCGGGCCGAATGAGCGACATCCGCCGACGCGATCATGGTCTTGGTGGGGATGCAGCCGCGATTCAGACAGGTGCCACCCAGCAGGTCCTTCTCGATCAGGGCCACGCGATCGAACTTGGCGGCCCGCAGAGCCAAAGGGAGGCCGGACATCCCGCCGCCGATCACCACGGCATCGAAGCGTTCGGTCATGAGTCTTTCCGGTCGAACTCTTCGTCTGGAACCTGCTCTGCGGGTTCTCCAAGCGCGCACTCTCGCGAATGGTTGCGAAGCCCGATCAGCCCGGTTGTCAGAACAATGATTCCGATGCCGAGCAGCACCCAGCTGTTGAATCCCAGACCGGCGAACACCCCGACCACCCCGGCGGAAATCACTGCCGAGAATCCGCAGCAAAGCGCGAGCCCTCCAGCCACAACACCGACAAGGGCGATGTCTGACTTGCCGTCAGCCATGCGAGGTCAATCGACCAACGCGCCCGTGGGCGCCCTTCGGATCGGGGCCAGCGTCAAAATGGGTGAGCGTCAAGTACATGGAACGAACCGTAGAGGTTCTTCCTAGGGAGAATGTCAAGGGCTTTATGGGCGAGGCTGGGCGACCACGTTGACAGAGCGGCGAAGTAGCCTTGCAAGATGCGAATTGGTGAGGTTGCCGATGCTCTGGGGATTCCCACCCGGACCATTCGCTATTACGAACGACGAGGGTTATTGCCAGAGCCCGACCGCTCCGCCAACGGGTATCGGGTCTACGACGGCTCCACGATCGATCGTCTGAGGTTCATCAAGAGTGCCCAAGCCGCTGGCCTCACCTTGGCCGAAATCGGCGGGGTAACCGATATTCGTGATTCGGGAACCGCTCCCTGCTCCCATGCTTCGGAGTTGCTCGAAGCCAAGCTCGACGAGGTCAAACGTCGCCGTCGCGAACTAAAGGTGCTGCAAGACGAACTTTCTCAGCTGCTCGCCAACGGCAGGACACTCGACCCGGCCGACTGCACCGACCGGGACATCTGCCACATCCTCACTGACGACAGCCACCGCATCTGAACCGGCTCTCGGCCGCCGGGTGGCTCCACCCCCGGGGCGAGGTCGGCGAGGGGATCAGTCGACGGCCTCGAGTATGTGACAGTGGCTGGCACCGTCTTCGCCTGCTGGGTCGGCGGCAGCCGCGATGGACGCGAGTCGTGCCAGATCGGACTGCATGGCCTGGAGGTCTTCTATGCGCTGTTGGAGGTCGGAGGCGTGTTGGGTGATGAGTTGGCGGACATGGTTGCAGGGCGTCTCGCCGTTGTCTCGCAGTGAGAGAATCTCGGCGATCTCCCCAAGCGTGAAGCCCACGGTCTGGGCGGTGCGAATGAACCGGAGGCGGGTTATGGCGGCAGGCTCATAGTTGCGATAGCCCGATGATGTACGTGCCGGAGCGGGCATCAGGCCCACCTTTTCGTAGTAACGAACGGCTTCGGTGGTGATGCCGGCTTCGTCGGCGAGTTGTCCGATTCTCATGTTTGTGAGAATACCACTTGACCTTGAAGTTGTCTTCAAGGTTTAGGGTGGGGCCATCGACGACCACGAGATCGGAGCAATCAGATGGAAACCATCGAAATACGTGTTGGGGGAATGAGCTGCGGAGGATGCGAAAACCGCCTGGCCTCCGCGCTGGGGCGTGTTGCCGGAGTGGGCAATGTCAGCGCCGATCACCAGACAGGTGTTGTTCGTGTGATGTTCGACGACTCCAAGGTTGACGAGGCCGGCCTGCGCGAGCAGATCAGCGTCTGTGGATACGACCCGCTCGGAAACGAAGACGACGCGTGACCGATAGTGCCGACAGTCCGGCAACCGACCTGTGGCTTCACGAACCTCCGCGGCTCGACGACAGCGGTCTTGCTCACCTCCAGGTGAAGCTGGGCGGTCTGCACTGCTCATTTTGCGTTGGCACCATCGAGAAGGCCCTTACACGACGAGACGGAGTCGGTTCGGTAAGCGTCTCGCTGGCCCACTCCGAAGGACTCGTGGAATACGACCCCGAGGTGATCGCGCCATCGGGGATCGTTGAGACCCTCCGCGACATCGGCTACATGGTGCGCGACCCCCGCAAGGTTCAGGGTTACGAAGAAGAAGAGGCTGAACTGATCGAGGAACGCAACCGTTTCCTGGCTGGCGCGGCGTTCACGGTTACCACTCTGGTTCTGATGTCTTTCGCTTGGCTGGGTCGCCCGCTGAGCGTGGCTTGGGGTGAGGAGAGGCTGCTGCTCGGCCCGTGGCTGATCCTCGGCTTGGCGGTGGCCACAATGTTCGTCGCCGCCGAACCGATCCTGCGCATGGCGTGGGCATCGGTAAGGCGCGGGATTCTCAACCAGCACGTGCTTCTCGAAGCCGGAGCGTTCGGCGGGTTGATCGGTGGCCTGCTCGGTCTGTTCGTTGCCCCCGACACTTTCCCACCCGGTGATTTTCTGTCGGTGGCGGTGTTCATCTCCACCTATCACCTGCTCTCCGGTTACGCCTCAACGCTGGTGCGCACGCGATCCACACAAGCCGTCCAGCGTCTGCTCGATCTGCAGCCCGATACCGCCCACGTGGTTCGCGGCGGCACTGAGATCGAGGTCGCGGTTGAAGAGGTGGAGGTCGGCGAAATGGTGCGGGTACGGCCGGGCGAACGGGTTCCCCTCGATGGTGACGTGGTCTCCGGTCATTCCACGATCGACGAGGCCATGGTCACCGGCGAAGCCATCCCGGTCGAGAAGTCGGAAGGGTCCGAGGTGATCGGCGGATCGATCAACCAAGCGGGCTCCATCCTGTTTGAGGTCACCAAAGTCGGTGAAGACACCTTCTTGGCCCAGGTGGCCCGTCACATCGAAGAGGCCCGCGCCCTCAAGCCGGGCATCATCCAGTTGCTCGACCGAATCCTCAAGTACTACGTGCCCGGTGTGTTGTCCGTGGCCGGTTTCACCTTCGTCGTGTGGGTGATCGGACCGGTGCTCACGGGAGGCTCGGCCGACTTCGCCACCGCCATGTTTGCCACCCTCGCCGTGCTGGTGATGGGCTACCCGTGTGCGCTCGGCATGGCCACTCCGTTGGCGATGATGCGAGGCGGCGGCATGGCTGCCGAGCAGGGAATTCTCATGCGGTCGGGAGAGGCATTCCAAGTGTTCGGCGAGATCTCCCACGTATTGCTCGACAAGACCGGCACCATCACCGCCGGCGCCCCGTCGGTAGTGAAGGTCGTGGCCCTGGCGGGGTCCGACGAGAGTCAGGTGCTGGCGCTGGCCGCATCGGCGGAGCAGCAGTCCGAGCATCCATTGGCCCGGGCGATCGTTGATGCCGCTTTTGGGGCCGGCACCCCGATCGAGTCGGTCGACGAGT
>CAZDYO010000063.1:0-9312 GCA_964509555.1 uncultured Acidimicrobiales bacterium | reverse complement strand
GGTTGCCCAGAATCTCGGCTCCCGAAACCCCGTCGATCGCGCAATGGTGGATCTTGGTGAGCTGGGCTGAGAGTCCGCCTTCGAGGCCATCGATGAGATACAGCTCCCACAGGGGTCGGCTCCGGTCGAGAGGTCGGGCGACTATGCGAGCCACCTGGTCGGTGAGCTGGTGACGATTGCCGGGCGGGGGCAGTGCCAGCTGTCTGATGTGGAAGTCGAGGTCGAAGTCGGGGTCCTCGATCCAGTAGGGCTGGTCGAGGCCGAAGGGAACTTCGACCAAGCGGCGCCTGTACGGCGGGAGAAGGTGTATGCGCTCCCGGATCAGATTCTTCACATCCTCGAGCGTGGCTGGGTGCTCAGCCCCGGCGGGGTCGAAGATGGCCAGACCGGAGACATGGCCGTAGGTGGTGGGGGTCTCGATGTTGAGGAAGGTGGTGTCGAGCCCTGATAGCTGTCGCATTCGGTTCGCCTTGCTTCTTCTGGCGTGGACGGCCGAGGCTAGTCAAGGTTTGGTTGCAGGAGGGAAGCGGTGGAGAGCCGGTGTGTTCAGAGGCCGGGCGCGAGTCCGTCGGCCAACGCACTCAGCAGGTGGCCGAATTCGGCGTCGTGAGCCGGTGTGGTGCCTGTCGAGTGTTCCAGGGCCAGGAAGCCGTGGATGGCGGAACGACAGCATCGGGCGGCCATACGGTCGGAGTCGGGGGGGAGTCCCATGGCGCTGTAGACCATGGTGAACACGCTGAGGAGCGATTCGTTGGCGCTGGCCAGACGGGAGTCGTCGGCCGGCGGCGGGAGCAGGGTCGACGCGAACCTGCCCGGATGCGCGAGGGCAAAGGAGCGGTATGCGTCGCCCATGGCCCGCAGCGCGTCGCGACCAGCGACGCCTATGGCGGCGTCGCGAACGGTATCGGTGAGGCTCAGCGTGGAGGCCACGGCCACCAGGTAGCGGAGCCCGGACAGTCCATCGACGTGGGTGTAGAGAGCGGACGGGCCGACGTTGAGCTGTCCCGCGACCGCCGACAGATTGAGGGCATCGAAGCCCTCGGAGTCGACGAGCGCGAGTGAGGTGGTGGTGAGTCCGTTGAGGCTGATCTTCTGGTTGGCCACCCGAGGAAGATAATGAATTTATGGATGCCTTACAAGATACTTGACAAAATATGTCTCAAACTGAAACATATTCAGTATGAGATCAGTTGATATCCATGCATCAGCGATCACGACCCAAGGAGGCAATGTGATGCTTGTCCAAGATCCATTCCGCAACTTCGACACCCTGTTCGGCCGGGTACCGGGGCGGTCGACGAGCCCGATGCCCATGGACGCCTATCGCCGCGGCAGCGACGTGTGGGTCCACGTCGATCTTCCGGGTGTCAGCCTCGACAGCATTGACGTGAGCGTCGAACGAAGTGTCCTCACCGTGAGCGCCGAGAGAGATTGGCAGCTCGAGGACGACGACCGTGTCTACCTTTCCGAGCGCGCCCGCGGCACGTTCCGTCGGCAGGTGCACCTCGGTGAAGGTCTCGATCCTTCGGGCATAGAAGCCGCATTCACCGATGGGGTGCTGACCCTGCGGATCCCGGTGGCCGAGCAGGCCAAGCCCCGCAAGATCGAGATCAACTCCAAGCCGATGGCCATCGACGTGGAGTCATCGGTTCCGGCCTGATCGAAGGCCTGCGGTGGGAGGCGCGGTGCCTCACCTAGATTGGCGCCGTGCCCGACCACCCCATCGATTCCGTCGCCCCCACCAGCGGCCTCGTAGCGGCCAAGAAGGTCGTGGCTTGGTCGGTTCTCGCCATCATGACGGTCTCCGTCGTGGCCTTGATCGTCGGGGCCCTGGTGGCGGGCGACACTCCGGGGCCACCCATCGGTCGGCTGTCCGAACCAGCCGGTGAGTTGCCGTTGACCGTACCTCAGGTGCGGTTCGTCGATGCCACCGCTGAGTTCGGGGTGGCGTACCGCGTCGGCGGGAGTTTCTCCAACCCGATGGCAGGTGGGGTCGCGGCCGTCGACATCGATGCGGATGGTCGGGTTGATCTTGCCGTGGCCCACGGGGACCTCGCGGTGATGCGGGCCACGACCACCGGCTTCGCTCCGGCCCGCGTCCTGCGGCTTGGAGATGCCGTTTCGGTAACCGCATCCGACATCGATCTTGATGGCCACCCCGATCTTCTGATCGCGCGAACCGGGAGCAACGACACGATCGTGTGGGGTGGCCGATGGGCCGTCGACGGCTCGGTGCCCACCACCACCGATCTGCCGGGTGCCCGCCCCTCGAACCAGCTCCTGGCCGGTGATGTGTTCGGCGATTCGGCGATCGACATAGTGAGAATCGGAAGCAGTCGCGGGCCGAGCGATGCCATCTGGACCGGCTCTGTGGGCAGTCCCAGGGAGTTTGTACGCACCCCGCTGCCGGGCGGGGATCGCATCTCGCTGACCGGCGAGCTGGCAGATGTCGACGCCGACGGTCTTCTCGATATTTGGATCAATCGTGACGTCGGATGGGACGTCGGCCCCGACGCTGTGTTCTCGCGCCGGGGCCAGCCGGCGGGACCATGGGTCGACATCGCCGCCGAACTCGGCGTCGATCTGCGAATCGACGGCATGGGCCTGACTCTCGCCGATCTCGACGGAAACGGCGGGCTTGATGCCTATGTATCGGATCTGGGGGACAATGAGGTACTGATGGCGGTCGACGGCGGGTTCGAACCTGCCGGGTCGGTCGGGGCGGCCCGGATACGGCCACCGGGTTCACCGGATTCCGTCGTATCGAGTTCGTGGGCCTCCGGGGCGGCTGATTTCAATCTCGACGGGATTCTCGACCTTGTGGTGGTGAACGGCGGCTTCCCCGACGGCGGTGTACGCAACAAGATTCCCGGCACTTCGGTGGCTGTGGTGGACCCGCCGGCGATCATGCTCGGAACGGGGAATGGCACCTACGTCGACGTCTGGTCCAGCCTCGGGTTGTCGTGGTCGACCGCCGACAGGGGCATGGCCATCGTCGACCTGGACGCCGACGGCGACGATGACATCGTCACCATCGGGGTGGACGGCACCATCACCATCCTGCGCAATGACGCATCGGGGTCCTCGGTGGCGGTTTCCGTCGGGTCGGGTTGCGACACCGCCGGGGTGGTGTTCACCGCCTTGTCCGAAGCCGGCCGATACGAGCGCCTCCTCGCCCCGCACTCCTACGGTGGCAGCCACTCGCCGGTGGCCGTTGTCGGTGTGCCCGAGGGTTCATCGGCGGATGTCTCGATCCGGACAGTCGACGGGTTCTCGGAGTCGGAACGCATCAGTGTGTCCGGGCGCGAGTCGCTGACCCTCGCCTGCCCGGGTGGGGGTTGACCAAAGCTCGCCCGATACCGTCCGAACCCCACATACGCCGTACATTCTCGGCATGAAGCAAGCCACCGACACGCCGAGCGAGAACGGACGAGACCTCGAGGGGCGCGCGGCATTGATAACCGGTGCAGCGAACATGCGGGGGATCGGCATGGGTGCGGCCGACAGGCTGGCCGCCATGGGCTGCAACCTGGCCATCAGTGATCTCGCATTCCGGTTGGCCGAACTCGAAACCAACGCCGCCAGGATCGCCGACACCCACGACGTGTCGGTGTTCCCCGTCCCGATCGACGTCACCGACCGGGCTTCGGTTGATGAGGGCGTTGCAGCAACGTTCGAGCATTTCGGGCGCCTCGACGTGGTGATCAACAATGCCGGCACCGTGTTCGGCGCTCCATCGCCGCTCCACACCTACGACGAGACCGATTGGTCCCGAACCATCGATGTCAACCTCAACGGCACCCTGCGGGTGAGTCAGGCGGCCGTTCCCCTCATGCAACCGGGAGCTTCGATAGTCAACATCGCCTCCCGGGCCGGAAAGGTCCCGGCCCCCAGCAACGGTGCCTATTCGGTCTCGAAGGCCGCGATCATGATGTTGACCCGGGTCATGGCGGTCGAGTTGGGTGGCGCCGGAATACGGGTGAACGCGATATGCCCCGGGCTGATCGACACCGACCTGCAGCGGCTCAACGTGGCTCTGAAGGCCCACGTGGCCGGTCTCGACGAGGAGGAAACCGAGCGGCAGCTCCTCCGGGCCGTGCCGATCGGCCGGATGGGTACCATCCACGAGATCGGCGATCTTTGCGTGTTTCTCGCGTCGAATCGCTCGTCGTACCTCACCGGACAATCGATCAATGCCACCGGCGGACTGCTCACCGAAGCCTGAACAACTCAGAGAGGACCAGCCAATGACCCGAGAGTTCAAGAGTGGGGGAGAAGCGGCCGTGGCCGCACTGATTGCCCAGGGCGTCGACACGATATTCACCCTCAGCGGCGGGCACATAAACCCGATCTACGTCCACCTCGACAACACCGACATTCGACTCTTCGACACCAGACACGAACAGGCTGCGGTGTGGATGGCCGACGCCCACGCCCGGTTCACCCGTCGCACCGGCGTGGCCCTCGTCACTGCCGGACCCGGATTCACCAACGCCCTCACCGCGGTGGCCGGGGCCTCCATGGCCGGCACCCCGCTCGTGCTGATAGCCGGATCGGTGGGCGTCAACATGGTGGAACGACTCGACCTGCAGGACATGAGGCAGGCTCCGGTGGCCGAGCCGATGGTCAAGAAGGCCCTGGTGTGCCACAGTGTCGACCGCATTCCCGACTTCGTCGACCAGGCTTTCCGTGAGGCCAGAAGCGGCCGGCCGGGCCCGGTGTACCTTGAACTGCCGGTCGATGTTCTGTCGTCGGAGCCATCGAAGCCACTGGCCGTGCCCGCCACCTACACCACCGCTCGACCGGTCGATCTCGAACGGGTGGAGCAAGTCGACGAGATGGTGATGAACGCCGAGAAACCGATCATCATTGCCGGAAGCGGCGCCTGGTATTCCGACGCTGGGGCCGAGTTGACCCGCTTGGTGGAGGCCGCCGGCATCCCGGTGTTCACCGCGGCCAACGGCCGGGGAGTCGTGCCCGACACCCATCCGCTCTGCTTCGGGGGCAGCTTGGCGATACGCCCCGGTGCCGGGCTCGCCGGAAGCATCGGCTCCGACCTGGTCATCCTGCTCGGGAATCGAATCAACCTGTTCTCGCTGTTCGGCGACATATACAACCCTGATGCCGCGATCGTGCAGGTCGACATCGAGGCCGAGGAGATCGGTCGCAACCGGGCCGTCGACGTGCCGGTCGTGTCGGATGTGAGGGCGTTCGTGTCCGAACTGCTCCGCCGAATCGATGATCGGGGACAGGGGGACATGCTCATTTCACGTCACGAGCCATGGGTCCACGAACTACGCGAGGCCGAAAGATCGAGTCTGGCCGACGCCGAGGCGCAGTGGTCGAGTGACGCGGTGCCGATCCATCCGATGCGACTGGCCCGAGAGGTCGACGCCTTCATGAACCGCGACGACGACATCGTGGTGACCGACGGCGGGGACGCCACCACGTGGATCGGTATGACCCGAACCATGCGAAGAGCCGGGCACTACCTCGACTACGGCCTGTTCGGTTCTCTCGGTGGCGGTGTTCCCTACGCCAACGCGGCCAAGTTCCTGTTTCCCGAGAAACGGGTGGTGCTCTTCACCGGCGATGGTTCGCTCGGTTTCAACTTCATGGAGTTCGAACGGGCGGTCACCAAGGGCTTGCCGATCGTGGTGGTGGTGTCCAACGACCTCGGGTGGGGCATGATTCGCCACAGCCAGGAGGTGAGGCTGGGACACGCAATAGACAATGTGGTCGACATCGGCACCATTCGCTACGACAAGCTTGTGGAGGCACTCGGCGGGGTGGGGTTCATCGTTGAGAAACCGGACGGGATCCGTCCGGCGATCGAGGCGGCGTTCGCGTCCGGAAAGACAGCGCTGGTGAATGTGATGACCGACCCGACCGCGGTCAGCCCCGGCAGTCTCGCGTTGGCGAATGTCGGTGCCTACCAATAGGGCCCGCCGCCGTTGGGTCGGGGCGGTGGCACTGGCCGTGCTGACCACGGCTTGCAGCGACTCCGGAAGCTCGAACCCCACCGCTGGGTCCGTGTTCGGTCCGGTCGACGCGTTCGACGCCCGCAGCGTCGCACAACCGGCGGGGCCCCGCCCCGGTGTCCCGCAGCATCTTCCCCCGCGGTCGAGTTTCGGGGAGTTTCCCGGGTCGGCCATGTGGACGCCCCTCGACACCGGCCAGACGATCTCGCCGGACTCCGACGCCTACGTGAACCTCATCGTCGACGTGGTCCGCGACGAGGGGGCGGCGCTCGCGCTGCGAACATTCACGACGCCGATCTACCTGGTCGACGACTCCACACCTCGCCACGACATCGAACTCACTGCCAGCTGGTCGCCGGTGCCGGCGTTGCTCGACGTACCCGTGCCCGACGGCGCTCTCGCCGACCCGGGGGACGACGGCAATTTCGCGGTGGTCGACACGACCCTCGGCTGCGAGTGGGACGTCTGGCAGGCCAAGCGGACCGAGGACGGATGGAGCGCCAGTTGGGCCAACGCCATCAGCACCGAAGGCGACGGTGTGTTCCCCCACGGTATGTCGTCACGCGGGTCGGGTTTTGCCCTCACCCCGGGATTGATCTGGCCCGAGGAGATCGAACAGCGCCACATCGATCATGTCCTCATATTCAGCTATCCGTTCACCTCGTCGTCAGGCTCCGTCGGGGCATCGACGGAGTCGGATGGTTGGACCGACCGACCCGACGCCCTTCCCGAAGGGGCCCTGCTTCGTTTCGACCGGGCCCTCGACATCGACTCTCTGGGGTTGCCCGGTTGGCAGACGACGATCGCCCACGCCATCCAGGACTACGGCATGCTCCTCGTCGACGGCGGTGGCGGGGTCCAGTTCTACGGCGTTCACTCATGGAGCGCGATCCTCGACCCGTGGATCGGTGTCATCGACGGCCAGGCCGAATACGTCTCACTCGATGACCTGCCGTTCGACCGTCTAGAGGTGATCGATTTCGGTGAGCCGATCGACCGTGATGTCACATTCGTGCCGGACGCGTGCGCCAACTTCGCTGCCGGTGAATAGAGGCTCCAGCGAAATCAATCGTGGTTGACGCAGACCCGGTTCCGACCCGACTCCTTGGCCTCGTAGAGGGCCCGGTCGGCCTTCTTCACGGTGTCGACCAGCGACTCCGACGGTTTGTGCTCGGCCACCCCGAGGCTGATGGTGACGTCGATCGGGCCGGCGCTGGTGTCGGGCCTCAATGACTCGACCTCCATTCTCAGTCGTTCGGCCAGCACCGCGGCGCTCTTCGGGTTGGTGAGGGGCATCAGCACCGTGAACTCCTCACCGCCGAATCGAACCGCGAAGTCGGCACGTCGGCAATGCGTATGGAGCACATCGGCAACCGCCTTGAGCACCTCGTCGCCGGCGGCGTGGCCGTAGGTGTCGTTGACCGCCTTGAAGTGGTCGATGTCGATCATCAACAGTGAGAATCCGGCGTCGTGATTGCGTTGGTGGACCTCGATGAGTCGCTTGGCGGAATCGTCGAGGTAGCGGCGGGTGAAGAGGTTGGTGAGAGGATCCCGGATCGAGCGCTCGTACATCTCGTTTCGTTCCGAATCGAGCAACCGGTTGATCACCTCGCGCTCTATCGCCACGCTGACCGGGTGGGAAATCTGGCGGAGGATGTCCTCGATCTCGGGGCTCGACTCGAAATCGTCGCCAACGCTGAGAACGGCGATGCCGATGAATCGCTCGCCGTCGGAACTGAACAGCGGCACGCGAATGTCGGAGTCGTGGATCGCTATGGGGAGACCTCTCTCGCACACTGCTCGTGTCAACTCGGGTGTCCATGTTTCGGCGGTGGCGAACGTGTCGTGTAGTCCGTCCGGAACGGCGATTTCGCTGCCCCGGAAACGGTCCGAAGACGACATCCACAAGGCTCGCGACTCGCCGAGTCGGCAGAAGATGTCGGTGGACTTCACCGATATCACCTCGGCCACCTGCCCGAAGATGTGGCCGATGATCACGCGAAAGTCACGCTCGCTGGCCATGGTCTCGATGGTCTCGCGCATCAGATTGTTGAGCGCCTGCAGTCGGACGATGTCGGAGTTCTTCCTGGTGAGCAGATAGAGACCGCAGTCGAGGCTCTTGAGTCGGGTGATGTAGGCGGTGATGTCGTCGCCGACGATCAGCTTCCCATGTTGCGGGGCGATCATCGTGAGCGGAAGCTGCTCGATCTTCAACATGGCATTGAGCAGAATGTTGTGGTCGGGCATGTAGTGCTGATGAAAGGTCCTTATTCCCTCGAAATCGGCGAGTCCGTGACACACGGCGTTGTCGTTGTCGGTGAAACCGCCGAACAGGTCGCTCGACAGCAAGGTGCCCGACATCCTGTCGAAGGTGACGAATGCCCCGGGAAAGTGGAGATAGGGGGTGAAGAGGAACTCGAGAACTCGGCCGTCGATGTCGAGTCGCCAGTCGTGATCGTCGATCAACCAGAATGGATGCTTCGGGTCGTAGTGCTTGAGAAGCACCGCCGCGCGCCAGTGGGTGACCCACACCGCGTCGGGCCTGGTGATCAGGCGATCGATCACGGGCATGGCGCCACAGATGTCGGGATCCTGATGCTGCACCACGAACCAGCGGATGTCGTCGAATGAAATCAGTGACTCGACCTTGCGGCGGGTTTCGGGCCAGGTGAGGGCCGACCCGGGATCGAACAGCACCGACTGGTCGCCGCGACGCAGCAGGTAGGCGTGACACTGGAACTGCTCGTTGTCGATTCGCCCGCCGACCCACCACAGGCCGGGTGCGATCTCGAGGGGCTCGTCGGAAAACCGGCTGTTGGTGTCGAGCCCGTCGAATGAGCGGTTCAAGGAACCCGTCGCCCGGTGATCTCGCTGGGCACGATCCTCACCCACTGACGGCGCCATTCCTCGTGGGCCCATGGCACCAGATCGAGCTGTTCGAGCTGCTCGACCTCGGCCCACTCGGTGACCGGCTCGGCCACGCCCCGTACCAACACGCTCCACCCGCTCCGACTGCGGATGTCCCATTCGTCGACCTCGAACGCAACATCGCTGAATCGCTCGGCGGCGCTGAGTTTCTCGCCGGTGATGGTGCGAAACACAACAGTGTTGTCGACCCATTGATAGTTGACGGGGTAAACGGCCAGGTGGCCGTCGAGCACGAACGCCACCCGTCCGATCGGCGTGGACCCGAGCAGCGCTTCGCAGTCGTCGGCATCCAGCACGGTTATGCCAACCAGGTCGTCTCCCACGGATTCCGGATCGCTCGCGCTCATGGGTATTGCGCCTCCTTGATTGGTGGCGCCGGCCGGTTCAGGTCGGCGTCGGTGCA
>CAZDYO010000062.1:0-9443 GCA_964509555.1 uncultured Acidimicrobiales bacterium | reverse complement strand
GGCGCCGATCTGGATACCACACTACACTCTCGGTGCAGGGGCAAGCGTGGCGACAGCCGTGACGATGGCTGACAGGCCTTGGGGTCGGGAGTAGCGCGCGATGCGGATCACGCTCACGTAGTGGACCAGGTTCATACCCGCGGTGATGATGATCGCTGCCAGCACAGCCCTGGGCAAAGTGGACACGACACCGGCCAGGGGCAGGAAAATCAGAACGGTGAGCCCGCTGAAAGCGCCACTCCAACGGGTCTTGGCGCCAGCCAGGTGATTGAGCGATGAGCGGGCGAATGATCCGCCCACCGGCATGCCCCCGGTGAGCGCGGCCCCGATGTTGGCCACGCCCGATCCGATGAGCTCCTTGTCGGGATCCCAGCGTTGCCGCTCCTGGGCGGCGAAAGTTCGGGCCAGAGCTGTGGGCTCGGCGAAACCAACCAGCGCTATCACCGTTCCAGTGACCAGCAACGATCCCAGGCTGCCCCAGGGAAGTGCCAGATCGAGTCTCGGGAAACTGGCGTTGACGGCACCGACCGTGTCGCCGGTGTAGTCGCTCATGCGGCTGACGACGATCCCGATGGTTACCGCCACCAGCACCCCGGGAAACATGCGGTGGAGTTTGCGTCCACCCACGACGATCACGACGGTCACAGCCGCAAACAGGATGGCCGAGGTTTGCCACTGTCCGGGATGGTCCAGTGACCACCACGCCCGATTGAGGACGCCGCCGTCGGGAGGATGCGTTCCAAGAGCGGTGGGCAGCTGAGAGGAGATGATGAGTGTGGCCGCACCGGTGGCAAAGCCCAGCAGCACTGGTTGCGACATCAGATACGCCATCGTGCCGAGGTGGACGAGGCCCATTGCCAGCCGCACCACACCCACGATCAGCGCGAGCAGAGCAGCCATGTGGACGTAGTCGTCGGCCCCGGGTTGCGACACGGTGCTGAGAGCACCGAAGGTGAGCAGTGCGGTCATCGCGGTGGGTCCGGTCTGGAGATACGGCGATGATCCGAGCGGGGCCGCCAACAACAGGGGCACGGTGGCCGCGAAGAGCCCGACAGTCGCCGGAAGGCCGGCCAATTCGGCGTAGGCCATGGCCTGGGGGACCAAAACCAACGAGACGGCCACTCCGGCCAGCAGGTCGTTCATCGTCGGTCGCATGGTGCTTTATATCGTGTACTCGGGGCACAGTGGGGTGACCTCACCGCGACGGGAGCCAGACGAGATGACAGTGACCGGACGAGTCAGACCATCAGTTGGGGCCATGCCCTCCTATCGGCCCGGCAAGGATGCGGCACAAGCCGAGGCCGAACATGGCATCAGCGGGGCCATCAAGTTGGCTTCCAACGAGACCCCGTGGCCGCCGGTGAAGTCGGTGGTGGAAGCGGTCCGTGAAGCGGCCGGCTCAATCAACCGTTACGCCGACCATCGAGCCACCGGACTGCGCGGCCGACTGGCCGGTTGGCTGGATGTGTCGGCCGACATGGTCTCCGTCGGCGCCGGCTCGGCCGGGCTGCTGCAGCAGCTCTGCCTGTCGTTCGTCGACCCCGGCGATGAGGTCGTGTTCCCATGGCGATCGTTCGAGGTCTACCCCGTCTACACCCGGCTGATGGCGGGCCGCGGCGTGACGGTGCCCCTCGACGGTTGGTCGATCGACCTCGATGCGGTGGCTTCGGCGGTGGGACCTTCCACGAAAATCGTGTTTCTGGCCACCCCGAACAACCCGACCGGCACCGCCCTCGCCACCGAGGCGCTCGCCGATTTCATGCGGAAGGTGCCCTCCGATGTGGTCGTGGCGGTCGACGAGGCCTACCGGGAATTCAACGACCCATCGCTGGGTGACCCGGTGACCGATCTGGTGCCCGAGTTCCCCAATGTGATCGTGCTGCGTACGTTCTCCAAGGCCCACGGACTGGCCGGTCTGCGCCTTGGATACGGCGTCGCCCAGCCCCCACTGATCGAACAGGTCGACAAGACCATGGCGCCGTTTGCGGTGAACGCCCTGGCCCAAGCGGCCGGGATTGCCGCGATCGAAGCCGAACCCGAGATTCGCGCCCGGGTCGATCTCCTGCTGGCGGAACGGGTCAGGTTGGTGGCCGAGCTTCGAGCCGATGGCCACGAACTGCCCGACCCCCACGGCAACTTCGTGTGGCTGCCGTTCGGTGAACGCACCGGGGAGATTCACTTGGGGCTGGAGCGGCGGGGCGTGGTCACCCGGCCGTTCGCCGACGAGGGCATTCGCGTCACCATCGGATCCCCCGACGAAAACGATCGGTTCCGGAGCACGCTTGCCGAGGTGATCGCTGCTTCGTGACGCCCGGTGTGTTCAGAGGAGATGCTCGGGAATCTCCACGCCGAGCAGCGAGGCCGTGGGCAGGCCGTGTTCTCCGATGGGGGCACCGATCGCGTCGAGAGACCTGTTCATCATCGAGAAGTTGCCGGCCACCAATGCGGCGCGATCAGCGAACTCCGCGCCGGCCGCGGCCTCGAGAGCTGATCGGGCCTGGGGGATCTCCTCTGGATCCCGGAGTACGACGGCGTCGGTGAAGGCCATGATCTCGCGGCCATGGGGCACCCCGGTGGGGCCCACTCCGGTGGCTATCGGGCGGAGATCGACCTCGACGCCACTCATGCGGGCACTCGCACGGAGCATCCCCGAATGGGCGATCAGTCAATAGAAACAGTCGTTGAGCATCGAGGTGCGCGCCGCCACCAACTCGAGTTGATATCGGGCCATGCCGTTGCGGACGATGTCGAGATCAAGCATCTGTTCCATGGTGAGGTACAGCGGTCCGTGAACCGTGTGCATGGCATCTCGCTCCGCGGGAACCGCCGACAGTGCCTCGGGGGCCCAGGCCGGGCCGACCGTGGGAACCCACCCGTCGGTGACCTCGGCCCCTTCGGGTATCGCCCGGGACGGCTCGCCCGGCACCCCCGCGGGGAGAGGCTCCTCGGGCAACCGCAGCCCGAAGGCGGCCACATCGAGGGCGGTCACGATCGCCGCGATGCCAACGATCTCGACATATGCAAATGGGTCGAGACCCTCGGATGCCCAGTCCGCGATCATCTCGGGCCGAATCGTGGACGCGGAGATGGCGACTGTTCTGGCGGCCTCGGTGGCCGGATCGGGCAGTGCTCCCGTGGACGGCATATCCCTGGCGGCCAGTCGGGCCTCAGCGGCGATGGCAACCCGCTCGGGCCCGGTCCACCAGGCTCCGGGTGATGCCAAATGCGACCACTCGAAACGAAGCGCTGATTCGTAGTCATCGGTTGGCGTCGGCATGGGCCGAGTCTGCCCCATCATCGGAGGTTGTGCAGAATGCCATCCTGATGCTCCGGCGGACGGAGAGCTGGGGCATCATGTGGCCGTGCTCGAGAAGTTGAGAAAGCGAAGGGCCGGGACAGCCGGGACTCCTGATCGATGCGTGGCCGATCTCGTGGCCGCGCTGGGCGCCGAGCGTGTGCACAACGACGGTGCCGCCCGTCTTCTGGCCTCAAGCGACGCTTCGATCTTCGAGGGTGGTGTGGCCGGCCCGGTTTGCTTCCCTGATTCCACCGCTCAGGTGCAGGCATGTGTGCGAATTGCCTTTGCTCACCACCGACCCGTGGTGGCCCAAGGGGCCGGGTCGGGGCTCACCGGTGCTGCCGCGCCGCTCGGCGAACCGGTGGTGGTGGCCACGACCCGCATGAATCGGATACTCGAGGTCGATGGCGCCAACCGTGTGGCGTGGGTGCAACCGGGGGTCATCAACCTCGATCTCTCGAATCATCTCGCCCCGATGGGTCTTCACTTCGCGCCGGATCCTTCGTCGCAGTCGGTGTGCACGATCGGCGGTAACGTCGCCAACAACTCCGGTGGCCCCCATTGCTTGGCGTTGGGGGTCACCAGCGCCCACGTGCTGGCCATCGAGGTGGTGCTTTCCGACGGCCGGGTGGTGATGCTCGGGGGCCTCGATGCCGAGCCTTCGGGATACGACCTGCGCGGTGCGTTCGTGGGCGGAGAGGGAATGCTGGGGATCGCCACCCGGGTGGCGGTGCGACTGACCCCCAACCCACCGGCGGTGCGGACGCTGCTGTTGTCGTTCCCCGACGTCGATTCGGCCGCGGCCACTGTCGGCGCCATCATCGCTGCTGGTCTCCTGCCTGCGGCGGTGGAGATGATGGACCAACGATGCGTGGAAGCGGTGGAGGACTTCTGCCACGCCGGTTATCCGCGTGACGCGGCCGCGGTCCTACTCGTGGAGGTAGACGGGATGCCGGGCGGGGTCGAGGCCCAAGCCGCCAAGGTCGAGGAGATCGGTCGTGGTCACGGCGCCGAGATTCGGGTGGCCGCCGACGAGCAGGAACGCCAGTTGCTTTGGAAGGGACGCAAAAGTGCGTTCGGGGCCATCGCCAGAATCAAGCCCGACTACTACCTCCACGACACGGTCGTTCCCCGTGGTCGACTGGTCGAGGTGCTCCGACGGATCCACGAGATCATCGATCGCCACGGGCTGTTGGTTCTCAACGTGTTCCATGCCGGCGACGGCAACCTCCATCCGATCATCGCCTACGACTCGCGTGAGGAGGGAATGTCGGACAAAGTGCGCGAGGCCGGCCGGGAGATCATCTCGGTTTCCATGGAGGTGGGGGGCGTGCTGTCGGGTGAGCATGGCATCGGGGTTGAGAAGAGAGACTTCATGCCGCTCATGTTCTCCGACACGGATCTCGATCATCAGGCCCGCCTCAAATCGGCATTCGACCCTCTGTGCATGATGAACCCCGGAAAGGTCCTGCCCAGCCCCCATTCGTGCGCCGACATCAGTGAGTTGTCGAGGGCCAGCGGGGATGTCTGGGGATGAGTCGCGACCCCCACTCCGATCCCGTGCTCTCGGGTTTCGCTGCCGAGATCGGCCCCAGCGGTCCGGTCACCATCAAGGGTGGAGGCACCCACTGGTTGGTCGGCGGCGGGCCCGACCCGATGGCGCGTGTGGTGGCAGCTCCGACGGGCATCGTGAATTTCCAGCCCTCGGAAACAACGGTCGAGGTCCGGGCCGGCACCACGGTGACCGAATTGCACGCGGCTCTCGCCGAGCACGGCCAGCGGACCAGCCTTCCGGAAGATCCGGGGTCGACCGTCGGCGGAGCCCTCGCCCTCGGATGGTCGGGCACAGCCCGGCTCGGACGGGGACTCACCCGCGATGCCGTCCTGCAGATTCGCTATGTCGGATCGGCAGGGGAACTCGTCACTGCCGGTGGCCCAACGGTGAAGAACGTCAGCGGATTCGATGTGTGTCGCCTGATGATCGGCTCGCTCGGCACGCTTGGCTGCATAGCCGACACGATCCTGCGCACTCGCCCCATCCCACAGTTGGAGGTGTGGCATTCGGTGGTCGGAATCGATCCCGCCGATGTCCTGCGGAGCTGCGCCACAGCGGCGTCGATCCTTTGGGACGGCTCTTGCACGTGGATCATGAACGCCGGTTACGGAGCCGATGTCGAACATGACCTCGCGGTTCTGGCAGAGATCTCGGCGAAAGCCGGAGTCGACCGGCCCGCTTCGGCCGATCCGCCGAAACTGCCACCCCATCGCTGGTCGCGACGACCGTCTGAGGCCCTCGCCATGGGCCCCGACGACGCGCCGTTCGTGGCCGAGATCGGTGTCGGCATGGTTCATGTCGACCATCCGGTGTCGCCATCCCGGCTCGACGAGGGCTCGGTTCTCCTGCTGCGCCGGGTGAAGCAGGCCTTCGACCCCGAATCGAGATTCAACCCCGGACGCCGTGTGGGGGGCATGTGATGGATCTGGGTCTCGACCGTGATGAGCTCGACAAGTGTGTGCAGTGTGCGCTGTGTCTTCCCCATTGCCCCACGTTTCGGGTCACCGGCGAGGACTCCAGGTCACCGCGTGGTCGCATCGGTCTCATGCGGGCCATTCAGTACCACGACGCGCCTCTCACCGATGAGGTCGTCGAGTCGTTCGACACATGTGTCCAGTGTCGGGGATGCGAGCCGGCCTGCCCGAGCGGGGTTCCGTTCGGGAGACTCATCGAGCAGACCCGCGAGACGCTGGTCGGTGAAGGCCATCGGCCTCCCGTCAAGCTCCGGCTGGCGCTCGCTTCCCTTGATCATCACCGAGCGTTGCTGGCCGGGTCGACGGTGCTGGCTGTTGCCCAGCGGGCCCACTTGGTGCCATCCGGACTGGGGTTGCCCGAGGGTCTGCCGTTGCGCCGACCCACCCTCGAATCCAGCGGCGACGACGTTCACCTGTTCACCGGCTGCGTGATGGACGCTTGGCAAAGAGATGTTCACATGGCAGCCAAGAAGGTGCTCGAAGCCATGGGCGTGGGTGTCACCCCGACCGGAGCGACGGCCCCGTGCTGCGGTGCTCTCCACCAGCACGCCGGTGTGGCCGGCAAGTTCCGAGGCATGGCCGCCGCCACCGTGGCCGCATTCGATGACGACCGGCCGATTCTGGCCGATTCGGCCGGATGCGGGGCGGCGATGAAGGGATACGGGAACATTCTGGGCACACCGGAGGCGGCCGCCTTTTCGGCACGGGTGTTCGACATCCAGGAGTGGATCGCTCCCCGGGTCGACGATCTTCCGCACCCCACACCGCTCGATCTCAGCGTGGCCGTGCAGGACCCCTGCCATCTGCGCCACGTTCAGAAGGTCCACGAGTCGGTCCGCGTCGTGCTTCGCCCCTTCGTGCGCGAGCTGATCGAACTCGATGACGAGGGCCTGTGCTGCGGGGCCGGCGGCGCGTTCTCGATTGTTCAACCTGAGCTGGCGGCGCTCATCCGCGATCGAAAGACCGAATCGATTGCTCGGGCCGACGCCGACCTGGTGGCCAGCGCCAACCCCGGATGCTCGCTCCACCTGCAACAGGCGGGCCACGAGGTGGTCCACCCGATTCAGTTGGTGGCCCGAGCTCTTGGCGCTGCCGATACTTGATCAGCGGCGTTCGAACGCCTGACCCAGCGGGCTCGACTCGAACCCCGACGGCATCGAACCGCTGGTGGCGTACATGTAGAGGGCGGTCTGGAACACGGCGTTGAGAGCGGTGAGAACCACCACCACCAGTGCCACCCATGCCACCGCGGCGATCACGGTGACCACCAGGAACGCACCCACCCCGGTTGCGGCACCCAACACCACCAACAGCACGGCCGGGATTATCAGGGCAAAGCCGAGAAGGCCGAAGCCGACCCGGGCGGCCAGGTTCTCGCCCCAGGTCTGCTTGAGCAGCGAACTCGACCGCTTGAGGCCATCAATGGCCCCCATCTCGTCAATGATCACCGCGGGCACCACCAGGAATGTGGCCACGTCCCAAGCCATGCCGATCATGTTGATCACGAAACGTCCGAGCCATCCGGCCCGCTCGCGCAACGCCTGCAACACGAGCCCGACGGTGGCTGTGAGAATCGCCCAGGGAAGCAACCCGGAGATTCTGGAGAACGCCCGGTTGAGCGAACTACGCACCGTGGGGTCTCCGCCGCTCATGCGCTCGTGGGCGCCAGCCACCAGCGCTCCGTTGAAGAACACCGCCACCACGCTGAGCGTCATGGCGGCGAGAATGCCGAGAACAGCCGCCAGCGGGTTGACGGTGGTCTGGTCTCCGGTTGCGGTCGTGGTGGTGTCGACCATGGCGATCATGGGTATGGCGACCGCCACGATCACCGCGATCGAAGCAAAGAACGACATGACCGGGAACCACAACAGCTCGCGGTCCTTCTTGAGCACCGACCAAGATGTCTTGGCCAGTTCCATTGTGTTTCGAATTCTTCCCATGTGTCCTCCTGGAGCATCCAGACTACGCCACGCGTCAACCGGTGGTGGTCGGGGTGCCGGTGAGGTCGACCGTCAGGCCGTGAGCAACACCTTGCCGGTTGTCGAGCGGCTTTCGAGCCGACGGTGGGCCTCCGCGGCTTCGGCCAAGGGGAGTCGAAGACCGATGTTGACCTCCAGCGACCCGTCGGCGACCCAACTGGTGATGTCGCTCCAGCGTCTGTCGGCCTCGCCGGGTCGGGTCATGTAATCCCACAGCTTCGGGCGGGTGAGAAACAGTGAGCGTTCCATGAGAACGAGCGGTGTGATCGGTGGCACCGGCCCGGAGGCATTGCCGAACGTGATCATGGTGCCACGTGGCCGCAGGAGCTTCAGTCCGGCATCGAAGGTGGCCGCGCCCACACCGTCGTAGACCACGTCCAGCGCGGCCGGCCCGACCGCGGCCTCGACGGCCTCGACCAGATCGACCGAGCCGGAGTTGATCACATGATGGGCGCCGGCGGAACGGGCCAGAGCGACCTTGGCCCCGGAGCCCACAACCGCCACCACCTCGGCCCCCCGGTTGACCGCCATCTGCACCAGCAGACGCCCGGTGCCTCCCGCGGCCGCGTGGATCAGGGCGCGATGGCCGGGCTTGATGGGGAAGGTGCTGCAGGCCAGGTAGTGGGCGGTCATGCCCTGAAGCGGCAGGGCCGTCGCGATGTCGAGGCTGACACCTTCCGGGATGCGAAGTGCGCTGGCGGCCGGCACCAGCAACTGCTGCGAGTATGAGCCGGGCACCCCGACCCACGCGACGCGATCACCGGGGGCGAAGCCGGGGGTGCCGGCGCCGACGGCGATGACCGTGCCGGAACCCTCCGCCCCGGGGGTCATGGGCAGGTCGACCTGGTAGAGGCCGCTGCGATGGTAGGTGTCGATGAAGTTGAGCCCGGCAGCGTGAAGCTCGACCAGGAGCTGACCGGCTGCCGGTTCGGGGGTCGGAACTTCTTCCCAGCTGAGCACCTCGGGGCCGCCGGTGCGGTGGATACGAATGGCGTGGTTCATGATGCCTCACAAGCATTTTCGACAGACCCGAGAGCGGCAATCGTGACCGTCACCGTGGAGCCCGGCCCGAGAAACTCCTTGGGGTCGCGGGCAAACCCGACACCGCTCGGCGTGCCGGTGGCGATGATGTCGCCTGGGTCGAGGGTGATGATCCGGCTGAGATCCTGCACGATGTCGACCGGGCCGAAAACGAGATCGGAGGTGTTGGACGACTGTTTGGTCACGCCGTCGACCTCGGTGCGAATGTCGAGCTCCGGGGATACGCCGACCTCGTCGGTGGTGGTGATCCAGGGACCGACCGGGGTCATGGCCTCGAAGGTCTTGCCGGCCAGGAACTGGATGGTGCGACGCTGCCAGTCGCGGGCGGACACGTCGTTGAGCACACAGAAGCCGGCGATCGCGTCGGCCGCCTCCGAGAGCGACGCGTTGCGCACCGGGTGCCCGATCACAATTGCCAACTCGCCCTCCCAATCGATCTTGGTGGACACGTCGGGATCGGGTAGCCGAATCGGGTCGTACGCCCCGATGAGAGCCCGCCGGTACTTTGCGAAGTACGTGGGGTGAGCTGGAATCTCGCGACCCATCTCCTCGATGTGGGCCCGGTAGTTGACCCCGACGCACACGATCTTGTCGGG
>CAZDYO010000061.1:0-9451 GCA_964509555.1 uncultured Acidimicrobiales bacterium | reverse complement strand
ACTCCGAGGACGATCTCGACAATCGCCCGGAATTCACCGAGCCGGAGATCCTGCGCACCAACCTGGCGTCGGTGATCCTTCAGATGGCCTCGCTTCGGCTCGACGACGTGGAGTCGTTTCCCTTCGTCGAACCTCCCGACACCCGCGCCGTGCGCGATGGAATCAGCCTGCTCGAGGAGTTGGGCGCGGTCGACCCCGAGAAGGAGGGGCGCCACGGACGCAACGGCTGGCTCACCCCGACCGGCAGGCGCATGGCGCGAATCCCCCTCGATCCGAGATTGGCCCGGATCGTCCTCGAAGCCGATGCCCTCGGCTGCCTTCGGGAAGTGCTGGTGATCGTCTCCGGACTCTCCATCCAGGACCCCCGGGAGCGTCCCGCCGGCAAGGAGCAGGTGGCCGACGAGTTTCACGCCCGATATCGCGACCCCGACTCCGACTTCATCTCCTACCTCCATCTGTGGGAACACCTGCGCACCGAGAGGCGGGCCCGCTCCGGCAACCAGTTTCGCAAGATGTGCCGAACAGAATTCCTCCACTTCATGCGGATTCGCGAGTGGCAGGATGTCCACTCCCAGCTTCGTCGGGTGTGCGACGACCTCGGCCTGCGCCGATCCCGCAACAGCTCGCCGCCCGACCTGATCCACCAGGCTTTGCTGGCCGGATTCCTGTCCCACATCGGCTTCCTGCCCAACGACCCAAAGGCCACAGAAGCGAAATCCGGCTCGCGGCGTCCGGGGCGCACTCCCGTCGCCGAATACCGGGGCAGCCGCAATTCCAAGTTCACGATCGCGCCGGGGTCCACGCTCAGACGACGATCACCCCGCTGGGTGATGGCCGGTGAACTCGTCGAGACCAACCAGTTGAGGGCGAGGGTGGTGGCCCCGATCCAGACCCAATGGGTGGAACGCGCCGCCGAGCACCTGCTCAGATGGGAATGGACCGACCCGTGGTGGGATCAAGCTCGCGGTGCTGCGATGTGCACCGAGCGGGCCTACCTCCGCGGCCTGCCCGTGGTGGCCGATCGCCGAATCAATCTGCAGCGCGTCGATCCCGACATGGCCCGCGACATGTTCATTCTTCATGCTCTCGTCGAGCGCAACTGGGAGAGCCACCACCCGTTCCTGGCAACCAATGCCACACGGATCGACGAGGTCATGGCCCTTCAGTTGCGGCTGCGACGCGACGACCTGCTCGGAAGTGATCAGCAGCTGGCTTCGCTCTACTCATCCCGAATCCCCGATCATGTGGTGTCGGCGGCCCACTTCGACCGCTGGTGGAAGAAGGCCTCGGTCGCCACTCCCGACCTGCTCGATCTCAGCGTGGAGGAGCTGCTCGACCCGGGAGTCGGGCCCGTCGATCCGAACGGATTTCCCGACTTCTGGATTCACGGCGATCTGCGACTGCCGATCCACTACGAGTTCGACGCCGCCAGCCCAACCGATGGCGTCACCATCGACGTCCCGGTCGACGCGCTCACCCGTCTCGACCCCGAGATCTTCCGCTGGAATGTTCCCGGACTGAGACGCGACGTCGTCACCGAACTGATTCGTTCGCTGCCCAAGAACATCCGCCGCTCGCTGGTGCCGGTGCCCGGCACGATCGACGAGGTGATGCCGCTGCTCGACACCACAAGACCGTTGATCGACGAGATCCGGGATGCTCTGCGCCGGGTCCGGGGGGTCGGGACATCATTCGGCGATTTCGATCACAGTTCGCTGCCCACCCATCTGGTTCCCCATTTTCGTGTCGTCGACGACCACGGCGTGCTCGCCGAGGATGACGACCTACGCTTGCTCGAGCGCCATATTCGTGACGAGGCCCGCAAGCTCCTGTCGGCCAGCCGCCATCCGGTCGAGCGCTCTGGCATCACCGATTGGACCACCGGCAACATCCCCAGGGAGGTGCAGACCGAGGGCCTGGGGCAGACCGTCACCTCGTATCCCG
The DNA here is from genome assembly GCA_964509555.1 of uncultured Acidimicrobiales bacterium. GTDB lineage: Bacteria > Actinomycetota > Acidimicrobiia > Acidimicrobiales > Aldehydirespiratoraceae > SZUA-87. The sequence goes on along the minus strand of CAZDYO010000061.1, from coordinate 7,507 downwards.
CGTTGGTCGACGATGGTGATTCGGTATCGGTGAAGTTGCTGTCGAGCCGGGACGAACAGACGGAGTCGATGTGGCTGGGCACCCGTCGGCTGCTCCTCATCGCACGGCCGTCGGTGTCGAAGGTGATGCGCCCCCTGCTCACCGATTCGGTGAAGCTGGCGATTGTGGTCAGCCCCTACGACGGTCCCGGATCGTGGCTCGACGACTGCATCGCCGCCGCCATCGACGACCTGCTGTCGGAGGCCGGTGGTCCGGTGTTCGAGGCATCGAAGTTCGTCGCCCTGCGGGATCACGTTCGCAGCGGCCTGCCCGAACGTTTGCGCACGGTCGCCGTGGGGTGTGTCGAGGTGCTCGAACTGTGGCGGTCGCTGAGCCTACGGCTCGACGCTCTCACGGCACCCGCCTTCCAGTCCACATCACTCGATATCTCCGAGCAGATGCAACGTCTCGTGTATCCCGGTTTCGCCACGGGAGTCGGCGCCCAGCGGCTTCCCGACATAGCCCGCTACCTGACCGCTGCCGATCACCGTCTCGACAGGCTCGCCGACACCATCGCCCGCGATCGCGAAATCACCCGGACCATTCGCTCCATGGAGGCCGAGCACGAGCGGCTGCTCTCCACGCTCCCTTGGTCGGCCGAATTGGAGAACCTCACCTGGACCATCCAGGAGCTGCGGGTCAGTCTCTTCGCCCAGAAGGTGGGGAGCCGCGAACGGGTCAGCGTGAAACGGGTGCGATCCCAGCTTCAGCGGCTCGCGTCGGCCTGATTACCGCCGAGTCGGGCCGAGCAGCGAAGCTTCCGTCGACAACCGGAAGCCAGAGGGAATGGCGCCGGCCAGCGACTCGACCGTGGTCTTCCACGTGCGCCAGGCCCCAGCACGGTCCTCGATATGGGCCTCCATGGACATGATCAGGCCCAACGCGCTCGCCGGACGCTCCAGGACCAACTGAACGGTTCTCGTCTCGATGATGTCGAAACCGGAGGGCACCATTGACAACGGCCATGTGGCCGGCCCGGTCATGCGTTCGACCACCTCGCGTAGTTCGAGCAGGTCGCCGGGGCCCGAGACCAACACCGCCCCGCCGGTAGTTTGGTGAAGCTCAGACAAGGAGTACCCGACTCTGAGGTCGGTTGTACCTCCCTTGATCTCGACCTCCCACGGGTCGTGGTCGGCGATCAGCGCCGCGTAGGCGACACGAACACGTCCCCACCCGTTTCCCGAGGATGACCCGGACACCGGATTCACCGACGTCGGGTAATCAGACGGCGGCCCTTTCGAGAATGTGGACAGCACATGAGGACCCCAGCCCGATCACGTGGGTCAATCCGACCCTCGCTCCCTTGACCTGACGGTCGCCGGCCTCGCGACGAAGGTGGGTGGTGACCTCGTAGATGTTGGCTATTCCCGTGGCCCCGATCGGATGCCCCTTGGAAATGAGTCCACCGGACACGTTGACAGGAGTGGTGCCCTCTCTGAACGGGCCGCCGGAATCGATCCAGTCGCCGGCGCCGCCGTGTTCGCACAATCCGAGATTGTCGTAGTGGAGCAGCTCGGCGGTTGCGAAACAGTCGTGGAGCTCGACCAGATCGAGGTCGGCGGGATCGACACCGGCCTTCTCGTATGCCTGGGTGGCCGCGTTGCGGGTGAGCGTGTTCACGTCGGGTAGCACCTGGGCGTCCTCGGTCCAGGGATCGGAGGTGAGAACCGACGCCGAAATCTTCACCGCCCGCTTCTGGGCCCTCTTGGTCATGCTCTTGAGCCTCGAACCGGACACCAGCACCGCCGCGGCCGCACCGTCGCCGGTGGGACAACACATCAAGAGTGTGTTGGGGTAGGCCATCACCGGCGCTCCCATCACCTCTTCGAGGCTGAACTCCTTACGGTACTGAGCCAGCGGGTTGCGCGTGGAGTTCTTGTGGTTCTTGTAGGCGACCTTGGCGAACTGTTCGAAACCAACCCCGTCGTGTTCGTTGGCGTAGGCCATGCCGGCCTGAGCGAACACCCCCGGCATCCCATCGGTGCCGAGGTAGCCGTCGATGCCGGTCACCGCTCCGAAACGTCCGCTCGGCTCGTAGACGTTGCTCACCTTCTTGGTGGCGCCGGTGAGCATGCCCATCTTGCCCATCTGCTCCACACCAACCGCCAGACCGATCTCGGCCTCGCCGGCCTTGATGGCCATGTAGACGGTGCGCAGGGCGGTTGCACCCGTGGCGCAGGCATTGGCCACGTTGTACACCGGGGTGCCGGTCTGACCAATCTGTTTCTGAATTCGCTGGCCCGGGCTGCCCGACGCGTTGAACAGGGAACCCGCGGCCAGGATGTCGATGTCGTGGATGGTGACCTTGCCGTCGGCCATCGCAGCCATTGAGCTCTCGCTGGCCAGATCGACCCAATCCTTGTCGGGGAAGCGCCCGAAGCGGGTCATGTGGGTCCCGAGGACCCATACGTCGTCACCGGTGCTGGGGTCTCCTGCCATGGGGATTCCTCTCTGTTGGCCGATCAGGCCGGCTGGTATCCGAAGGCGACGGCTTCGCAGCCCTCATCGTCGGTGCCTATCGGGTATGTGGTGAGCTTGACCGACATGCCGAGCTTCACGGCGTCGGGGGATGGCTCGCAGTTGACGATGTTGGATCGCACCGTGGTGCCATCCTCGGTGGTGACGATCGCCGACACGTAGGGTGCCGGAATCCCCGGGGCGGCGCGATGGACGATGGTGAATGCCTTGACGCGTGCCGAATTCTTCACGCGGGCGTTCCTGAACTCGGTCTTGCCACACTTGGCGCATGCGTTGCGGCGGTCGAAGTAACGGGCCCCGCAGTTGGCGCACTCGTGGGCCCGAAGATGCGGGCGGGCGCCGAGCCGAAGATAATCGACAAGCGGAACCTGGGCGGCTGCCGAAACCGCCGGCTTTCTCTTTGTCGGGGCCTTCTTGGCGACCATCGATTCCTCCGGGCATGGATGTGACGTGGTCGTTGCAGAGTAACCCCGCCCGTGAAGTCAACGCCAGCTCACATGTGCGACCGGTGGGTCACCACTGACCGCGATGGACCACGCGGGTGAATTCCGGCTTCTCGCGCCGCGCCGAAAGTGACTGGCGCGTCGGCAACGGGTGGCCCAACGCCACCGAACCGACGGCTCTCATGCCCGCGGGCACGCCGAACTCCCTGCGGACGGCGTCTTCGTGGTCGAACAGGCCGAAGAACAACGCGCCCAGCCCGACATCCACAGCACCGAGCAGCAGGGTCATCACCGCTCCCCCGCCATCGACGAACCAGTAGGGAACCGGCCATCCGCTCTGGGTCTCGCCCAGGCCGGTGGCAGCCTTGTCGGGTTCGGAGTATCTGTCGACGTAGGCCTGTGGTTCCACCCAGGGGACCACCAACACCGGCGCGTCCAACAGTGCCGGCCACGGGAACCCGCCCCGCTGATCATTCGCCAGCGTGGTGTCCCAGTATCTGGAAGTCTGCTCAGCGCCCTCGAGCACAAGGAACTGCAACGACGAGGTGTTGCCTGCCGAGGGTGCTCTCAGGGCCTGGCGCAGCAGGGTGTCGATGGTCTCGGAATCGACGGCACGGTCGTCGAAGGCGCGGCACATTCGCCGGGCGGCCACGACGTCTGCGAACTGCATTGGCCCGACCGGCCGAGATGTCAGAGCAGCTTTTCCAGATCCTCGGCCATGGCCCACCCGAACGCGATCAGCGAGTCGCCGTCGTCGAGGTTGAGGCAATCGAATTGCGCAGCGATGGCGGGATCAATCTTCTCGGGCTTGGAACTCTCGTGGTCGAGAACGGTGGCCTGCTGGCCGTGGCCGCGAACGGTGAATATCCGGTCTTCGTAGGAGGTGGTGCCGATGCCGAACCGCTTGGCCAACCGGCGACCCCACGCCCGCTCCTCACCGGATGCCTTGTGGTCGGGGCGAGGCACCACGTCGTGGAGGGTCTTGTAGGCCTCGAATGCGCTCGGATTGTTGAACTGGCTTCCGACCAGGACGTCCTCGTCGGGGAAAGCCAGAACCGACCTGCGGAGCTGATCGGTGATCATGGCCCGCAACACGGTGTCGCGCTTGGAGTTGCGGCAGGTGTGGGCAGCGCCGATAAGCAGGCTCGGGGTGCCACCGATGCGCTCAAGCGTGCAATACGAGAATCCACGGATCCTTCCCGACTCGGTGGCCACGGCCACCAGGACCCACTCTTCGACCTGCTTGGACAGCAACCCGACTTCGTATGCATTGGGTGACCCGGCACAAAGATCGGCCATCTCGGCCAACTCGGCATCGGTCAAACTGGTGCAGTCTCTGGTCTCTACCTCGATAGCCACTGCAGCCGTGCTCCCCAAAATCGTCGAATCCAACCCATACAGTCCACAGGCTATGGGAGAGAATCGCAACTCCGCGGGCCGTCAAGCGCGCTTTGCGTCGAGAAAATCTCAAACCAGGATCGAATCCGGCCCCAACAACACCCGCAATTCCGCAATCACCCCGTTGGCATTGTTGACTGCGTAATCGTCGGGCAATCTCACCACCTGCTTGTCGCTCAGATGAAGCTCCACCGGCGAATCTCCCGGATGGGCGGAGAGAATCGACTTGAGGTCGGCGATGCAGGATGCCTTCTGGAACTGGGGGGCCAGACGCACCCGAACGGGGGTGGTGTCGCCTCGGTCCTCCACGACCTCGATGTCCTGGACGAACAACTTGGGCATGTCGTCCCGGTTCTCGACGCGACCCCGAATCAGCACGATGGCGTCGTCGGTCAGCTTGGGACCGTGCTCCTGCATGGTGCGCGGGAACACCATCACCTCGATTGATCCGCCGAGATCCTCGAGCTCGAACACCGCCATGAGTTCGCCCCCGCGTGTCCACTTCCGCTGCAGGTTGGTGATGACCCCACCCACCTTGCGAATCGAACCGTCGGCCATGTCGACGAGATCGCTCACCGTGCAGTCGGCCTTGCGGCGTATCAGGGCCTCCATGCCCAGCAGGGGATGATCCGAGATGTAGAGACCCAGCATCTCCTTTTCGTGGGCCAGCTTCGGCATCTTGTCGAACTCGACATCGGCGATGGCGGGCCGCTCCTCGAAAGTCGGGCTGTCGTCGACATCACCGAAAAGAGACATGACGCCCATGTCGTGTTCGCGACGCCGCTTCACCGTGAGATCGACGATGCTCTCGAACACCTGCAACAACCCCTTGCGGGGGTGGCCCAGGGAGTCGAACGCACCGGCCTTGATCAGGGATTCTATGGTTCGCTTGTTGAGGGCCTCGAGGTCTACGCGCTCCACGAAGTCGGTGAACGATTCGAACGGACCACCGGCGTTTCTGGCGTCGATGACCTTGGCTACGAATCCGACACCGACATTTCTGACCGCCGAAAGCCCGAACACGATCTGTCCCAGGTCGTCGGAGTCCGGATCGGGATTCGGCAGCGGAGTGAAATTCGACTCCGAAAGATTGATGTCGGGTACCTCGACCCGGATCCCCATGACGCGACACTCGTTGAGATAGATCGCCGCTGTCTCCAGCTTCCCCTTGACGCTGGTGAGCAGCGCCGACAGGTACTCGACCGGATAGTTGGCCTTCAGGTAGGCGATCTGGTAGGCGACGTAGCCATAACCGAACGAGTGGCTCTTGTTGAACGCGTAGTCGGCGAACTTTTCGATCACGTTGAAAAGCTCGGTGCCGAGCTTCTCGCCGTAGCCCTCGGCCACACATCCCTCGACGAAGCCGGCTCGCTCGCGGGCCATGATCTCGCGGTCCTTCTTGCCGCAGGCCTTTCGCAGGGAGTCGGCCTGGGCGAGTGAGTACCCGGCGAACTTCTGGGCCACCCGCATCACTGACTCTTGGTAGATCATCAACCCGTAGGTGTCGGAGAGAAGCTCCTCGGCGTCCGGGTGGAAGAACTCGATCGGTTTGCGTCCGTTCTTCCGGTCGGCGTAGTCGTTGTGCATGTTGGCGCTCATCGGGCCGGGCCGATAGAGGGCCACCAGGGCGGCGACGTCGTCAAATGATGTGGGGGCCAGCGACCTGATGAGAGCCCGCATCGGCGTCGACTCGAGTTGGAACACCCCGATCGTGTCGCCGCGGCGCAGCAGCTCGAACGTGGGCTCGTCGTCGAGGTCGACGGAATCAATGTCGAGGTCGATGCCGCGCGTTGACTTGATCAACTCCAGACAGTCGCTGATGACGTCAAGGTTTCGCAGGCCCAGGAAATCCATCTTGAGCAGGCCGAGATCCTCGACGCCGTGCATCTCGTATTGGGTGACGACCGGAACTTCGCTGATGTCCTTGCCGGATTCCGGCTTGCGCTGGATCGGCATGTATTCGGTGAGCGGCTCCTTGGTGATCACCACCGCGGCAGCGTGGATGCCATCTTGTCGTCGCAGCCCCTCGAGGCCCTTGGCGACCTCCACCACCCGGGCCACATCAGCATCGGTGGCCGCCATGTCGCGCAGCTCGGCGGCCGCCTTGTAACCGTCGGAGTACTTGGGATTCTCTTCGAAGCAGTAGCGCAGCGGAGTGTCGCGCCCCATGACCAGGGGCGGCATGGCCTTGGCGACGCGGTCGCCCATCGCGTAGGGGTAGCCCAACACCCTCGCGGCATCGCGAACAGCGGCCCGAGCCTTGATCTGGCTGAATGTGACAATCTGAGCGACGTTGTCGCGACCGTAGCGAGAAGCCGCGTAGCGGATCATGTCGTCACGAAAGCGGGTGTCGAAATCCATGTCGATGTCGGGCATCGACACACGCGATGGGTTGAGGAACCTCTCGAACAGAAGGTCGTACTTGATCGGATCGAGGTCGGTGATCCAGAGCGTGTAGGCAACCGCACAGCCGGCCGCCGATCCGCGGCCGGGACCCACCCGGATGCCGTGGTCGCGGGCGTACTTGATCAGGTCCCAGGTGATGATGAAATACGACGCAAACCCCATGTTGTTGATCACGTCGAGCTCGTAGGCCAGCCGTTCGATCACCGCGTCGGGGAGGGGGTCGCCCCACCGCTTCTTCGCCCCCTCCATGGTGAGGTGAAGGAGATAGTCACGATCGGTCTCAAACCCCTCGGGCAATGGGAACTCAGGCAACTGGGGCTTACCGAACTCGATGGTCACATCAGCACGTTCGGCGATCCACAGGGAGTTGTCGCAGGCCGATTCGATCTCGGAGAACAGCCGTCGCATCTCGCCGGCCGACTTCAGGTAGTGCTGATCGCCGTGGAACTTGAACCTGTCGGTGTCGCTGAGCAGCGAACCGGTCTGGACGCACAGGAGCGCGTCGTGGGCCTCGGAATCGTGTTGGTGGGTGTAGTGGCTGTCGTTGGTGGCCAACAGTGGGGCGTTGATCTTTCTTGCTATCTCCAACAGCTTCGGATTGGTGCGATGTTGCTCCGGGATCCCGTGATCCTGAATCTCGACGAAAAGGTTGTCGCGCCCAAAGATGTCCTGCAGTCGGGCTGCCTTTTCGAGCGCGGCCTTTTCGTCGCCGTGCATCAACGATTGGAGCACGTGGCCCCCGA
>CAZDYO010000060.1:0-9543 GCA_964509555.1 uncultured Acidimicrobiales bacterium | reverse complement strand
GAGCTCGGCGGATACAGTGGTCCCCGCCATGCCGGAGCATTGGTGGCGCTGTACCAGGCAGCATCCCACGGGTTCGCCGGCGCAGTGGGTCCCGCCGATCGGGCCCTGGGTTGGGCGCTGGCTCGGGTTTTTGATACGCCCATCGGCCCGGCTTTCGGTGTCAGCACCCCGTTCGAGACCGGGTCCACCGCTCTCCTGGTGGCCGCGCTCGACGAACGGCGCGCGACCACCGGTGACCGCTCCTTCGATGATCAGATGATCGCGTTTGGCCGAACGCTGGTGGAGACCGTGGACGATGACGGGGCGGTCGACGCGTTGATAGACGCCGAGCGGGGATCGATCCCCGAGCGATCCCGCTTTTACACCGGCGAGACGCTGTGGGCGCTCGCAAGGCTCCATCTCACGTTTCCAGACGAGGGTTTCGATGCGCCGGCCCTTGCCGTGCTGCGCTATCTGATCAACGACCGCGACTCGGTTGAGAACCCTTGGCCTCCGGTATCAGACCATTGGGGGGCGTACGCACTCGAAGCGATGTCGCGGTGGCCCGAGCCGCCGGCAATCGATCGGGCCACCCAAGAGTGGATCGATCGCCAGGTGTGGATGCTGGGTCTGCAGGTGCGGTACGAATCGCAGCGAGTCGGGGGCATCACCAGGTTGACACGCGGCGACATCGCGCTACCGGCCGGTGTCGGCACCCTTGGGGAGGCCTTTGGCAACCTCTTCCTGCTCGATGATCGTGCAGGAGTTCTCGGCCACGACCGAGGGAAAGTTCTCACCCGGGCGTCATGCGCCACGTCACTCCTGGTCTCACGCCAGGCCGAAGCGGATCCCGCCGACCCTCTGGTGGGCGGCGCCTGGTTCCGCCAGGGCGTTTCGCAGCTCGACGATCAGCAGCACACACTGTCCACGCTCCTATTCACACTCGATTGGTCGCCATCATGACTTTCCTGCTTGTGGCAATAGCCGCGTTCTCAGCGGTGAACCCAGCCCGCCTCGTTGCCGCCGTGCCGCCCGGTGAGGCCATGGGGATCCGGGTGTACACCGCGTCGCTGGCCCTCTCGGGAGCGGTGTTGCTGGCTTTGGCCGGCTTCTCGGGTCCACTCATCGACGCGATTGGGGTGACCTCCTCGTCGGCGATCATCGCCGCCGGCATCGCCCTGGTCGTGATCGGGGTGAGAGACACGGTGGTCGCACCCCCCAGGATCGTCGAATCGCCGAGTTGGCCGAGGATGCTTCTGGTGCCGGTTTTCTTCCCCACAATTTTCACGCCGGCACTGGCGTTGATCTCCATCGCGTCAGGGGCCGAGCGGGGACTGACAGTCGGCTGGACTGCATCGATGGCCGGGGTGGCCGTGTCCCTGGGGTTCGGGATGGTGGCCACGCGCCGTGGTCTTCTCAATGGCGGCATGGTCCTGCGGGCCATGGCCTCGGTGGTGGGGCTGCTTGCCGTTGCGGCGGGGGTACTGGTGGCCACCAGAGGAGTGATGTCGATCTGAGTGCTGGTCTCGCGTGAATCAGCGAAACGCTGCCAGCATCGTCTCGGCCTCATCTCGTTGCAGGAGAAGCACCTGGGCGCCGGAATCCGTGGTGAACGGACGCGTGGGAAGCGTCGCCGTGGCGGGCTGGAGGCCACGGAGGGTCAATCCCAGACGGGCGGCGTCGCCAAAACTCATGGCATCGTCGACCTTCACGTTGGAGCTCACACCCCGGCCAACCCCCAGCAGCGTGAAGGGGTTCTTCGTCTGTCCCATCTTCGCGAACACGGCGGCCAGGAATTTCTGTTGGCGCTTTACCCGCCCGAGATCCGATGTCGGGTCCGACACGTGTTTCCCGTCGACTATTTCCACGTAGTGCCGAGCCCTGACATAGGCCAGGGCGGTATCGCCATCGAGATGGACGGCGCCGGATGTCTCGATGTTGAGTCCCGAGCCACGGTCGTACGCGGGATTCGGGATGTCGACAGTGACCCCGCCGAGGGCATCCACCAAGCCGAGGAAACCGGCCAGGTCGACCTGCAGGTAGTGGTCGACACGTATTCCGAGCTCGTTCTGGATGGTGCGGACCAGGGACTCCGGCCCCCCGAAGTAGAACGCCGCGTTGACCCTGTTGGTCGAGCCTCCGTCGAGGTGAAGATAGAGATCACGCGGGATCGCGAGGAGCTGGGCACCACCTTCGCCGGTGTGGAGAACAGCTATGGAGTCGGTGCGTTCCCCGGAGACCTTCGAGCCGATGATCGCCCCCGCGTTGGGCTGATCGGCACTGATCCCCTCGCGGGAGTCGGTTCCGACGATCAGATAATTGGTGCCCGAGGATGAGGGAAGCATCGCCATCGACAGTTCGACACGTTCGACGCCCCGCCAGGAGGACCACGCCACCAGCGAGATGATCATGACCAGGCCCAAGCCGGCGAGGGTCAGCAAGGCGGCAAACCAAAGCAACCGCCGGCGCCACCGGGACTTCGGGGATTTCTGGCCGGGCGCGGCGGACTGGGCTCCATGCCGTGTGGTTGAGGACCGGGCGGGGACCGAGAACGAACGCGGGTCTGGTGGAGGATTCGTCATGGGCAGCACACAGTCCACCACGAGATTCGTCGAATGAGGCGCGCGCGTGGCCAATGCCACCACAGAGCGGCTATCGGTGGGTATCGTGCCTGGCAAGCGGGTGGTCGCTCGACCATTGGTTTGCGCTGCATGGACTCACCACGATTTTCGATCCGGATCATCACATCGGTCTTGGTGGTTCTTCTCGCGTGGCCGGCCGCCGTTTCCGCTCAGGACACCATCAGCGACATCCGCAAGCAGCGCGAAGATGCCCGCGATGCCAAGGCCGCTGCATTGGCAGAGGTCGATCTACTTAAGCTCCAGGACTCCGAGATAGCGGCGGTGCTCGACGAAATCCAGGCGTCCGTCGATGCCCAGGTGGCCAAGGTGGCTGGTGCACGGCAGGCGCTCGACGCCGCACTCGCCGAACTCGACAACCGCGAGAAGATGGCTGCCGACGCCTCCAAGCAACTGGCGGCCACATCCGTCATGATCACCGACAGGGTGATTGAGGCGTATGTGGGTTCCACCGACGGTCTCGACAGCTGGCTTGGCTCCGAGGATCTCAATGAGGCCGCCATCCGTCGGGCCTTCCTGGATTTCACCGCTGGGTCAGACCGCGATCTGCTCGACGATCTGCGTCGGCTCGAGGCTGAACGTGATCAACAGGTCCTGGCGGGGGAGCAGGCCAGCCGGGAGGCCGACACACTGCGCGTATCGCTCGAGGCGGAGTTGACCCAACTCGAGGAGCGCCGACGCACACAGGATGCTGTCAGGGCTGAGGTGCAATCACGAATCGCTTCCTGGCAGGCCGACGTCACCAGGCTCGATCAGGCGGCCGCCGACATGACACGCCTGATCCAACGCAAGCAAGCCGAGGCACTCGGTTTCGACCCGGGTGTCGATGGCGTCGAGTCCGTGAAGGGGTTCATATTCCCGAAGAAAGGCACAATCAGCTCCAAGTTCGGGCCGCGCCGCCACCCGATATTCGGTTCCACCGCCTCACACCCCGGGGTCGACATCACCGGTCGCATGGGCGATCCGATCTGGGCATCAAAGGCCGGCCGGGTCATATTCGCGGGCTGGAGAGGCGGCTACGGAAATGCGGTGGTGATCCAACATTCCGGCAACATCACCACTCTCTATGCGCACATGAGCGCCCTGAAGACCAAGGTGGGCGACGTACTCGAGGCCGGCGAGGTTTTGGGGCTCACCGGTACAACCGGGTTCAGCACCGGCCCTCACCTCCACTTCGAGGTAAGGGTGAATGGGGTACCCAAAGACCCCGAGATCTTTCTCCCGGGCTGATCAACCACTAGTGTGACCGGATGCACGTCGTTGCCCACCAACCGTGGGTGAAGCTTGGAGCAGGGCCACAACAATGACGAAATCCGACCCACAGAAAACACTTACGAGAGACGATGTGTTCGCCGATTTCGGTCGGCGGGTCAAGAACGGATACGACCCCGGGCGGGTCGAACGTCACCTACGCAAGGTCGCCGATGGAGTGGCCGATCTGGTCAGCCGGATAAATGGCGATCAGGACGTGTCCGAGTCTGTCGAACTGGTGATGAAGGCGACCCACAAATCCGTCGACGCCGCACTGTCCGATGCTCGCTCCCGGGCCGACGAGATAGTGGGCTTCGCCGAATCCCACGCCGTCACCATCACCGTCTCGGCCGAGGAGTCAGCCGCCAACCTCCTGCGCGAGGCCGAAGAGTCGGTCGCCGACCGTATCCGGGAGGCCGAGTCGACCCTCGGGGCCATCAATGAGCTGATCAATACGCGGCAAAAGGAGTTGGCGGAGTTCGAGGCCAAGGTGGCCAAGCGTGTCTCGGAGTTGCGTTCCGCGTCCGACTCGATCCGCGATATTGCGCAAGATGTGTCATTGCCGATACACCCGCCGGAGGTGATCGACCTCGACGAATCCGACCTATCCAACGACGAGGAGATCCCCGAGGTTGACCTGACCCTCGATCCGGATTCCTTCCCGACCAGGTTCTGATCGGCACCGCGACCGCCCCTGGTCAACGCTAGATTCCGGCTGTGCTTCTGTGTGTCGGCGACCTCCACGAAGAAATACTCATCCGTGTGTCCGACACGCCCGTGCGCGGCGCGGAGACACCCGTACGTTCCGCCAGGGTCAGGGGCGGCAGCGCGGCCAACGTTGCCGGAATATCGGCCGAGCAGGGAGCCGATGTCAGATTCGTGGGCCAAGTCGGTGACGACACCATCGGTCGCACGCTGGTCGGTGATCTTACGGCGCGAGGAGTCGATGCCAAGGTTCATCATGCCGGCGGTACCGGGGTGGCCATCACCATGGTGGGAGGCGGAACTCGGAGTCGTCTGATCGACCGGGGTGCCTCCCGTCGACTCCACGCCATACATCCGGCCATGCTTGAGGGAGTGACCAGCCTTTATCTCGCCGCATCGGCGTTCACCGAGGATCCGTTGGCGGCCGCCGTTGAACATCTGATGGGGGAGGTGCGTGAGCGGCAGATCGCCTTCACCCTCGGGGGACCGACGACTGCCGATCTCACAAGCTTCGGCGTGGAGGCGTTTCTCGAGTTGGTCAAGACGACGCGTCCCGACACCGTGATCCTTCATGCCGCCGAACATCAGGCCCTGGGATTGCGACCGCGTCAACCCGTCGTGGGCGCCGACAACACGGTCATAACCGCCGGCCGCAGACCGACAGTGGTGATTCCCCACCGTGGGGATGCTGTTTCGGTGGAGGTCCGCCCGGTTGACCGTGTACGTGATCTGACCGGTGCCGGGGATGGGTTCATCGCCGGATACATCGCATCGCGATCGACTGGCGCCGATGCCGCGTCGGCCACGCACGCCGCCCACCGGGTAGCGGCAAAGGTGATCACCAATCTGGGTCCCACGAGCCTGGCCTGAACGGCCCGGCACATGGAACGCGGAGAGGGCCGACCCGAAGGCCGACCCTCTCGTGGAGCTTGTTGGGTGAGGCTGGTCAGCCGGCGAACTTGCCGAGCTGGCCTTCCTGGTTGATCAGGTCGCTCACGGCCGTCCATGTGCCGGTTTCAGCGGCGTCATCCCAAACGAGCTCGCTGATCTCGCCGGCTTCGACGATGTATGCGTCGTTGGCGCCGTCGGTCTTGACGGTGGAACCCGGGAGCATGTTCTGCGCAACCCAGTCCTGCTGCCAGGTGGCCTGCATGAGGCTGCCGCGGTTGAGGCCCTCGGCAGATGCGGCGGCTTCGCGGAGCACGTGGTCGAGTTGCTCGGCGAAGGTGTAGCCGGTCTGTTGGGCACCGGCGTCGGGATCGATCCCGGCGGCGGTGAGTTCATCTCTCACCTTCGTGACCCACGGGTCGTCGGCCCATCTCGGGTCGCCGATGTCCTTGGTGGTGGTGATCACCTTGATGCCGTTGGATGCTCCCTTGAGGGGCTTCCAGAAGAGGCCGATGTTCTGGCAGGTGGCCGAGACCATGATCAGGGTGTCCCAGCCGGCTGCCCTGGCACCGCCAACGGAGCGTGGGCAGTTGGCACCGGAGGTGCCCACCACGAAGGCCTGCGCACCGGTGGCGGCAAGGGTGGTGACTTCGTTCTGCACCGTGTCCGCATTCGGGTCGTGGAGTTCGGTGCCCACGATCTCGAGGCCGACCTCAGGGGCGCACTTCTCGAAGAACTTCTGGTAAGCCTTGCCGAAGTCGTTGTTGGCGTAGATCGCGGCAACGGTTCCGCCGGGGCCGAGTTCCTTCGAGAGGTAATCGCACCAGATCAACGACTCGGTCGAGTAGTTGAGCAACTGGCCGATGGTCCACGGGTAGTTCTCCGGATCACCCCACTGAGGCAGGCCGGTGCTGTTGAACAGCTGCGGTATGCACTCTTCCTGGAGCGTGTCGCGGACCGCCAGGTTGTTGGGCGAGCCGATGATGTGGGAGAAGGCGAAGATGTTGTCGGTATCGATCATCTCGCCGATGTTGGTGACCGTGCGGCCCGACTCGTAGCCGTCGTCGCGAGAGATGATCTTCACGGACTTGCCATCGATTGGATCGGCGTTGTCGAAGAAGATCTGCATGCCCTCGGCGATCGTGCCGAAGCCGGCGAGAGCGCCGGACTGGGGAAGGCTGATGCCGATTCGAATCTCGGAGTCGGTGATGCCCTGGGTGGAGTCCCAGCTGCCGGGACACTGTGTGGTGTCGAGAACGGCTCCGCCACCGAGATCGTAGGTGGAGCTCATCGTCGGAGCGGCGGTTGTGGTGGTCTCGGTTCCGCCCGAGGCCGCCGTGGTGGTCGGTGTCGAGACTGCCGTTGTGGTGGGTGCGGCGGTGGTGGTGCCACCTGCGTCGGTGGTGCCACCGCTGTCACCGCAGGCCGCGGCGACGAGACTAAAGGCGAGCGCCGTTGCGGTAAGGCCCAGCCATCGTTTGGATCGTTTCATGTACCCCTCCTAGGTTTGAGCCGATTGGCCCTTGTAGAGAACGCTCGTCAATGCGGTGGGCGAGGTGTGAACTCGCGCTGGTCAGTCGTCGGGTTGAGAATCGGGAGGACCGGCCGGCACGCCCCGGTAGATCCGCTGCCGGATTCGTTGCACCCCGAAGGCGATTCCACCCGGCATGACGAACATCAAGCCGATGAGCAGGAGGCCGAGAACCATCTGCCCGTAGGGTCCGGACAGCCCCCATCCGAGTAGCGGAACCTCATTGGTCTGTGAGGCCCACTGGCGAACGAAAATCACCGCGAACCCGCCGATGAGGGACCCCTTCAAATTGGCGCTGCCCCCGACTATGAGACCGACCACCAGGAAGATCGCGAAGTTCACTCCCAGATCGTCGGGGCTGACGAAGTTCTTGTCGATGGAGAGCATGGTGCCGGCCACACCGGACAACAGCGCGGCGACGCCGAAGGCGCCCGCCTTGTACAGCGAGAGATTGATCCCGGCCACCTCGGCACCGATCTCGTTGTCGCGGATGGCGATCAGCGCCCGACCCGGACGACTCTTGATGAGGTTGTAGGCCAGAAGAAAACAGACCGCTGCGATCATCACCAGGAGGAAATACGCGTATATCCCTTCGGCCTGACGCTTGCTGAAATGGTCGGTCCCGGTCCAGTCGCCGACGATGGGGATCTTGTTGATCAGGTCGAGCGTTCCCTGAATCGGCATCCACGAAGGAGGCAGCAGCTTCGAGGTGATCGAGAGCCCGTTGCTTCCATGGGTGAAGCGGTCGAGCTGTTCGAGCTTGGCGATGCTCGGAAACACCGCCGCCAGCCCGAATGTGACCAATGCCAGGTAGAGCCCCTGAATCCGCAGCGCGGGAAGCCCGACTATGAGCCCGATGGCCAGGCACACCGGGATCACGACAATGAAGGTGGACAGATACGACCAGTGGTACGTCTGGACGAACACCCCGGTGAGGTAGGCCCCGGTGCCGACGAAAAAGCTGTTGCCGAGCGAGAGTTGGCCGTTGAAGCCGGTGAGAATGTTGAGCCCCAACACCGCGACCGCCCAAGCGATGGCCTCGTTGACGTTGCTGATGCCGATCGTGTAGCTGTTCCCGAACAGGGTCGGTTTCAGAGGGATGGCCACCAGGAACGGCAGCGCTATCATTACGACGATCGTGAGGGTCCAGTTCCCACCCTGTATCCACTTGTGGGTGACCGATCCCTCGGTGACGAGTCGCGGACTCATACCCGGACCACCTTCGACGAGCCGTAGAGACCCGATGGCCTCACCAGCAGGACCAGCAGAATCACGAACACAGCTGCACCCACCGATAGTTCGCTGGGTATGAAGGAGACGGATTGGACAACCACGCTTCGGATCAACCCCACCAGGATCCCGCCGATGATGGCGCCCTTGGGTGAGTCGAGACCGCCGAGGGCGGCACCTGCGAAGGCGAACACGAGAGTCGACAGCATCACGTTGGGATCAAGGACGTTGAGTTCGGGAACGAGCAACGTGCCGGCCAGCGTTCCGATGGCGGCGGCGAGAGCCCAACCGAACTGAAGAGTGGGACCGACACGTATGCCGACGAGTTCGGCTGATTCAAGATTCGACGACACCGCTCGGAAGGCCAGTCCGACCTTGGTCTTGGCCAGGAGGAGATTGACGGCACCGAGCATCGCGAGGGCACTCAGGAAGATTCCGAGTCCGGACCACGACAGGTGGGCCACCCCGACCGTGAAAACGTCGCCGGGCGGGAACATGGAGGGAAACGCCTTGAGGTCGGTGTTCCATGTGACGGCCACGAATGAATTGATGGCCAGAAACAGGCCAAGGGTGACTATCACGAGTGGTAGATGGTTGCTCGGGTCGAACGGGCGGATGACGGTGCGCTCGATACCTGCTGCGAGTCCGGCGGTGGCGATCATCGACACGAAGATGGCGAGGAAGATCGGCCAACCCCATCCAACTCCGAGCGCCCATGCGATGTAAATGCCCAGTAGCGCCAGTTCGCCCTGCGCGAAGTTGAGGACACCGGTTGCCTTGTAGATCATCACGAGTGCCAGCGCAAGGGCCCCGTAGCCCGAGCCGAATCGAAAGCCATCGAGGATTCTCGCCAGCAGAAGTTCGGGATCGGTGTCAATGGAAACCGCGAAGAGAAACATGTCAGTACCCCAGGTAGGCGCGTCGTATGGCCTCGTCGCCGGACAGTTCCTCTGGCTCACCAGAGATTGCGATGGTGCCGGCCTCCAGCACGTAGGCATGCGAGGCGACAGCCAGAGCCAGGTTGGCATTCTGCTCAACGATCAGCATCGTCATGCCGTCGGTGCGGTTGATCGCCGACAGACGCTCGAAGAGGTCTTCGATGATGATCGGAGCCAGTCCGAGCGAGGGCTCGTCAAGCAGCAGCAGATCCGGTCGGGACATCATCGCCCGGGCGACAGCCAGCATCTGTTGCTCTCCGCCGGACAGTGAGCCTGCGAGTTGATCCCGCCTGGAAGCCAGAACGGGAAAGACTTCGAGCCACTTGTCGATGTCGGCGGCCACCTCATCGTCGCGTCTGACGAACGCGCCGGCCTCGAGGTT
>CAZDYO010000059.1:0-9545 GCA_964509555.1 uncultured Acidimicrobiales bacterium | reverse complement strand
GTGTACTCGGGCAAGATCCTGGTAAGTGGATCGCAGACCGACTACGAGTTTCCCGCGCTGGCCGACTACGTGGGGGTCACCACCTATGACCTCGGCGAACCGGGACTGCCGGGCGATGTGTCATTCGATGACCTGGCCGCCGACTACGGCCGACGCTTCGCCGACACTGTCGACCGCATCCACGACAGGTGGGGAAAGCCGGTGATGTTCTACACGATCCACGCTCCCTCCGGGCCTCAATCCGGTGACCAGTTCGGCGAACTCAACCAGACAGCGTCCCTTGAGGTCATGTTCCGGGAAATTGCCTCGAGACCATTCGTGGCCGGCGCGTTCAGTTGGTCCTTCGACATGATCGGAGCGTCAGAGTTCGAAACCAATGGGGTACGTGGAAGAACCGCGGAAAGCGTGTTGGCCAAGTGGTTCAAGCTATTAGTGTCGGCCGGATGACCAATCCAGTTTCGAAGAGAACCACCGTCCGCCGCGGGGCCGAACGGGGGGTCTACGACCGCGAGACGATCAACACGATTCTCGATACCGCCCTGATCTCTCATGTCGGCGTTGTGACCCCCGACGGGCCACTCGTGTTGCCAATGGCTTTTGGACGGGACGAGACCCACGTCTATCTCCACGGGGCTCTCGCCAATCATCTGCTGGCCAATGGGGCCGGAACCGAGGTCTGTGTCACCGTCACCCATGTCGACGGGTTGGTCATGGCCCGCACGCCGTTCCACAACTCCATGAACTACCGGTCAGTGGTGATCCGCGGCGCCGCCGAGAAGATCACCGACCCGTCCGACAAGGCCGCCGCGCTGAAGATCATCACCGATCATGTTGTCGAGAACTGGGACCACACCAGGCCCGCGTCATCCGAAGACCTGCGGGCCACCGCCGTGATCAAGGTTCCTCTCAACGAGGCGTCAGCGAAGATCCGCGGTGGCGACCCGATCGATACTCCCGAGGACATGGCCGGCCCTTGGTGGGCCGGTGTGATTCCGGTGGAGTTGAAGCTGGGTGAGCCAACTCGGGCCGCCGACTGCGACGCCGCTGATGTCCCCACTGCCTACACCGCCGCTGCCCAGCGCCGCATAACCCCACCCTCCCCGCCGGTTTTGTGAACGTTTGGAGTCCCATATGGGACTCCAAACGTTCACAAAACCCGGAAAGCGGTGCGGAGTTCGGCCACGTAGGTGTCGGGTTGTTCCCAGGCTGCGAAGTGGCCGCCCTTGTCGAGTTCGTTCCAGTAGCCGATCGATGTGTAACGCTGCTCGGCCCACCGGCGACTGCAGCGAATGATCTCCTTCGGGAAGATGCTGCATCCCGTGGGCATGGTGACGGTCCCCTCGCCGAACGAGGCGAAGCTCTCCCAATAGAGACGGGCCGACGACGCTGCCGACCGGGAGAACCAGTAGACGGAGATGTTGTCGAGGATCTCATCGCGGGTGAGAGCGTTTTCGGGATGATCGTCGCAATCGGTCCAGGCCCACATTTTCTCGGCTATCCACGCGGCCTGCCCGGCCGGCGAGTCGGTGAGGCCGTATCCGAGCGTCTGGGGGCGGGTGGCCTGCTGCTTGGAGTACCCCGAATCCCACTTGTCGTAGTGGCCGAGCGCCTCGAGCGCCGCCATCTCCTGTGGGGTCGGATCAGCCATGGATTCCGGTGTGGGACCGGCCACGGGCATGTTGATGTGGATGGCCCGACAATGGCCGAGGTCCTGCATTCCGATTTCCGTGGTGATGGCCGAGCCCCAGTCTCCACCCTGGGCGACGTATGAGTCGTAGCCGAGACGGGTCATGAGGGTGTCCCACATGCCGGCGATTGCATCGACGCCGGTGCCGGATCTGGTTGGTTTGGCACTCCATGCGTACCCGGGGATCGATGGCAAGACCACATGGAATGCCTGGTCCGGGGTTCCCCCGTGGGACGTGGGGTCGGTGAGTGGAGCGATCACCTTCTGGAATTCACAGATGGAGCCGGGCCAGCCGTGGGTGATGATGATCGGCGTCGCGGCGTCGTGTGGAGACCGGATGTGTTGGAAGTGGACCTCGAGTCCGTCGATCTCCGTGAGAAAGTTCGGATGCGAGTTGAGCTCCGACTCACAGCGCCGCCAGTCGTATTCACCAGCCCAGTATTCGCACAGTTCACGGGTGTACGCGAGAGGGATCCCCTGGGTCCAGTCGTCAACTGTCTCGGCCTCGGGCCAGCGGGTTCGTCCCAGCCGTTCACGGAGGTCGGTGATCTCAGCCTCGGGGACGTTGATGGTGAATGGTCGAATATCGTCGCTCATTGCCTGATGCTCGCCCGCCCACGGCTGTCACGCAAGACCGCCAGCGCCCATCACCCGCTTTTGTGAACGTTTGGAGTCCCGTATGGGACTCCAAACGTTCACAAATCCAGCGGGGTGGCGTTGCCGGCGGGGTCGAAGGGGACGATTGCGGGTTCGGCGCCGGTCATGTCGATCAGGGTCGGGGCCAGGTTGACCTGATTGTCGCCAATGGATTGTGTGCGGTTGACGATCAGAAAGGTGCCGCCCCAGTGGATCGAATCGATCGACGAGTTGGCCGGGTCGACCCCGACGAAGTCGATCGGCATGGCGAACTCAATCGCGCCGCTGTCAAGGTTCATGCCCTTGACTACCCAGAAGTCTCCGACGAGGACCGAATCGCCAGTGTCGGGATCGGTCTGGTACTCGGGGCCCTCCGCCCACACGACGGTCTGGGCATCGGGTGACAATGCCGCGGCCTGTACCAGAGGCGCCTGGGCATACGCAAGCCCATCGGTCGGGCTGACCCGCGTGACGTACCCACCGGTGCTGTCGATGTAGGTGACCGACTCGGTGAGATCGGTCCAGGCGCTGAGGACCGCAATTCCGGTGTCGGACCATTCGACGGTGCCGACCCCGTATTCCGGCCCCCAAGCCTGCCCGAGAAACACGACGGTGCCGGTATCGAGACCCACGGCCACGAGGTCGCCGGAGTCCATTGTGACCGAGTGTTCCTGGGCGACTATCGCCGATTCCTCTCCGCCGATCATCTCGATCCCGTAGAGCGTTTGGGCGTTGGGGAGCACCTCACGCGTGCCGTCCTGGAGATAGTGGACGACCTCACCGGGGCCGAACATGCCGGAAGGAGCGGGATGTTCCTCGGCAACCACGGTGAAATCACCGGCCATGTGGGCCACCCGGGCCGGAGAGTCTGTTACCAGTTCCACATACGAGGACAACCCGCCGGTGCCGTCGGGCCCGACCGACCGCACGGTATTCCCGTCGGTGATGAGCAGTGTCGGAAGAAGATCGGGCGGTGCGGCCACCGTCGTCGGAGGCGCGACCGTGGTCGGGGCCACGGTCGTGGGAGACGTGGTGGGCGCCGCTGTTGTGGGTGCGGCTGTCGATGATGTCACGCTGGTCGGCGCGGTGGTGGGGACCGCCGTGGTGCTGGTCGCAGCAGCGATGACGGAGGGGCCGGATCCTCCGCACGCGCCGGCCACGAGGGCCATGAGAGTGCCGAGCAGTGTGAGTTTCAGAGGTCGAATCACCCCCAGATTGTAAGGGTGGGCTTCCGAGCCCCACACCGGCCCCGCCAACCCTGCAATCCGGGCGAGGCCCGGCCTGGACAGTCAGGATGGTGGCGGAGCGAGGGTGCCGTCGGCCACCGAAGCGTCGAGGATTGCATCGGCGATTTCCCAAACCCTCGAAAGCCCCAAGGCGATTCCGCCGTTGATCTTCTTGACCTGATCCGCGGTGATTCCATGGCGGTTCCAACTGCCCCCACCGATCGCCAAGTTGAGCATCAGCGGCTGCAGACGGTCGCATGAGTATGCGAACTTGGCCTCTGGTGTCTGTCTCGCCTCGTACTCGTCCCACGCCGATCGCAGATCCGAACCCTGCGGTTCGGGCAGCATCCCGAAAATACGATCGGCCGCCTCCTGTTCGGCCTGAGCCACCGCGGCCCGAGCCTCGGCGTCGTAGATGAAAACATCGCCCGCGTCGATCTCCACGATGTCGTGAACCAGCAGGATCTTCACGACCCGCTCAAGGTCGACCGGTTCATCGGCGAGCGGAGCCAACGCCAGTGCGGTCATGGCGAGATGCCATGAGTGTTCTGCTGAGTTCTCCTGTCGGCTTCCGTCGGCCAGCATTGTCTGTCGCAGCACCGATTTGAGCTTGTCGATCTCGAGCACGAATCGCAAGCGCTCGGCCAGGTCGGTGTCGATGTCGGCGGCGATGCCGATGGCCTTGTCTGCATCCATTCTCAGCTCCGTTCGGCCGCGAGCTCCAGGGCTCGTTGGGCGATTCTGTCGGCGCCGATGGTGGCACAGTGTTGTTCGAATCCAGCGATCGGACCTCGCCATTCGAGCTCGTCGACGGTGGCGCTCACCGGGGCGTCGAGGGCAACGGTGGCGATCCTTCGGAACAGTTCGGCATCACTTCGATTGGCGGCGAGCGTCGCCGCGAGCTTCCCTGCCCCCCGCACGGTTATGTCCCAATCCGCGGCGTCGTCGGGAATCGCTTCGATGTGGACGTATCGGCACAGGACCACGGCCGCCGACTTCGCACCCCATCCCGGCAAGCCCGGGAACCCGTCGGCGGTGTCGCCCACGAGCCCGAGATAGTCGGGGATCGATTCCGGTTGAACACCGAATTTCTCGATGACCCCCTCGTGGTCGTAGAGGATCTCGCGACGGCGGTCGAACTGCACCACTCGATTGTCGTCGGTCACGCATTGGGCCAGATCCTTGTCGGGGGTGCAGATGATCACCTGCTCAACCCGGGGGTCGGCCGCCGCCATCGCTGCACCGGCGGCCATGCCGTCGTCGGCTTCGTGGGTGACCTGAGGCCACACCGCAAACCCGGCCAACCTCAGCAGACGTTCGACCTCGGGGAACTGCGCGAGAATGTCCGGGTCGGTGTCGGAGCCATCCTTGTATCCCTCGTACATGTCGTTGCGAAACGATCGGATGACCGAATCGGTGGCGATCCCGATGTGTGTCGCTCCCCCGGCAACGATGTCGAGAACCGTGTTGAGGACACCCCGCTGGGCTCCGTGACGGGGGTCGCGGTTGAACTTCGCGAAGTGATACCTGAAAAGCTCGTAGGTGCCGTCGACCACATGGACCTTCATGACCGCTGAGCCTTCCACACGCGGCCACTCGATGCGCCATGATGCGTGAGATGCATCTGCCACCGACCGGTCTTCCGATCGAGAACGAGCTTGACCGTGTCCGACGTGCTCTCCAAGGGGCCGGCGCGGCCGTGCTGCAAGCCGAACCGGGCGCCGGGAAGACCACCGTGGTTCCGCTTCGTCTGCTCGACGAGCCGTGGCTGGCGGGTCGCCGGATCGTGATGCTTGAGCCGCGACGCGTGGCAGCCCGTGCCGCGGCGCGGCGCATGTCGGCGATGATCGGTGAGGGGCCCGGCGGCACGGTCGGCTGGGTCACGCGCGATGATCGCCGAGTCGGGCCGTCCACTCGTGTCGAGGTGGTGACCGAGGGCGTGCTCACCGCCCGCTTGGTCAACGACCCCGCCCTGACCAGCGTCGGACTGCTGATCTTCGACGAGTTCCACGAACGCAGCCTTCCGGGCGATACGGGCTTGGCGCTGGCGGCCGACGCCCGGCGGCGCGGTGTTCTGTCGGCGAATATCCTGGTGATGTCGGCGACGCTCGACGTCGATGCAGTCTCGCGTTTCATTTCTCCCGATGGCGATCCGACACCGGTTGTCAACGCACCGGGCCGCACCCACCCGGTCGGGATCCGTTGGCGGCCACGTCGGCGCCGCGAACCGCTCGTTCCCAAGGTGGTACGTGCGGTGGGCGAAGCTTTGACCGCGCCCGGCAGCGTGCTCGTGTTTCTTCCCGGGATCGGCGAGATCCGTCGCACCGAGCAGGCACTGCGGGCGGAACTGGGCATCGATGGCCCTGCGATCATGCCCCTCCACGGTTCGCTGCCGGCGGCCGAGCAGGACGAGGCGATCATGCCCTGGGCGCAACGTCGGATAGTGCTCGCCACCGACATCGCCGAGACAAGCCTGACTGTGGAGGGCATCGGTTCGGTGGTGGATGCCGGTCTCAATCGGGTGCCCAGATTCAACCCCGGCACCGGCATGACCCAACTGATCACCACGGCCGCATCACGGGCTTCGGCCGAGCAGCGCTCCGGTCGTGCCGGGCGCACGGGTCCCGGACTGGCCATCCGGCTGTGGTCGAAGGTCGAACACGGGGCACGGCCGGCGTTTCTCCCGCCGGAGATCACCCAGGTGGACCTGGCCGGGTTGGTGCTCGATCTGGCCCGCCGTGGGGTCACGGATCGTCTCGGCATCGCGTTCATCGACCCGCCACCCCGGGCGGCATGGAACGAGGCGGTTGAGTTGCTCGAGTCGCTCGGTGCCCTCGACTCAACGGGCGCGGTCACCGCGATGGGTTCGCGAATGGCCGGCCTCCCCGCTCACCCCCGGCTCGCTCGTATGCTGGTCACCGGTCGCCACGTCTGGCTCGGTTGTCTGCTCGCTGCCTTGCTCGACGAGCGAGACATTCTCCGGGGACGACCCAGTGAGTTGCCGGCCGATCTGAGTGGGCGGGTGGCGCTCCTGACCGATCCCCACGCAACGCATCCGGCGGTCGACCCCCGTGCCGTGCGCGCCACTTTCGATCGGGCCAGGGACTTGGCGCGCCGGCTCGACATTTCGGAGGAGGCCGTCGACCTCGGCGCGGTCGGTGAGGTACTGGCCAGGGGTTTCCCGGATCGGGTCGCACGACGCAAGCCCCGTGAGCGCGGCCGCTTCGTGATGCTCGGCGGCCACACGGTCAAGACGATGAGGGAAGACGTGCTGGAGGGTGCCGCCGGGCTGGTTGCCGTCGACCTCGGAGGTCGACCCAAGGATCCCGTCCTCCATCGGGGGGCCCGGTTGGAGGCGTCGATCGACCACATCGTCTATGCCACCCCCGATCTCGCCGCGACCGTTTCTGTCGTCGCACGAACATGGGGTGTGGAACCCACCCCCGGAGGTAGCCACGACGGGCTCGGCACGCGCAATGCTCTGCTGTCCCTGGGATCAGGTTCCTATCTGGAGATTGTCGGCCCCGACCCTGATCAACCCGACCCGCCGGGACCGCGCCCGTTCGGGGTCGACGACCTCGATGAGGCCCGCGTGGTCACATGGGCGGCACGCGTGCCGGACATCGATCTCTGGATCGGCTGGGCCCGTACCCGTGGTTTCGATCCGGGTGACGCCGTGGCCATGCAGCGCACCACCCCGGCCGGTGAGGTCCTCCGGTGGCGGCTCACGTTTCCGGTGCCCGGCGACGGAGTGGTGCCGTTCCTGATCGAGTGGCCCGGTGAGACACCGGCATCGACGGCGGCCTTCGGTTGTGTCCTCATGTCGCTCGACCTAACCCACGACGACCCGGCTGTGGCCGGCCGAATGGTTGAACATGCGCTGTCGATCGATGTCGGTCCGGGGCGTCCGTCGATCTCGGCCACGATCCTCACGCCCAACGGCATGGTGTCGATCTCCAGCTGATCGATCCGGACTATTCCTCGACGAGTTCTATGAGCGTGCCGAACGACCCCTTGGGGTGGATGAACGCCACCGTTGTTCCCCTCGACCCCGGACGCGGGGCCCGGTCGATGGCGGTGGCCCCGGCGGCGATCATCGATTCGAGCGCCTCAGCGCAGTTGTCGACCCGATAGCCAACATGGTGCAGACCCTCGCCACGCCTGTCGAGGAACCGTGCGATCGGAGAGTCGGGTCGCGTGGGGGTGGTGAGTTGGATGTAGCTGTCGGCGACCTTCAGGAGCGCCTCTTCGACTCCATCTGGATCGACGACTTCGCGATGGTGTACCGTGGCCCCGAGGGCGGAGGCGTAGTAGTCAATGGCAGCCTCGAGATCGTTTACTGCAATGGCCACATGGTCGATTTCGGTGAGCAGCATCGCACGATGATATATCCTGAGGTCCATAGACATTCCACGACATCTCATTGCTGAAGTGCCACAATCAGTGCAACCGCAGATCGAATCTCACTATGCGTGGCAACATCCAGACTGGACCGGTTCATGGATCTGACCCCCGAACAATTGGAACTCGCAGAGTTCACAACTCTCGACGATGGCGGATTCGCTCCCGATGAGGTGCGGGAATTGCTTCGCCAGGTGGCCAGTCAGTTGCGGGCGGCCAAGGGTGACAGTGTGCGAGGCGTGGCCGAATCGGTGAGTGCGGTCCTCGACCAGGCGGTCAAGTCCGGCGACGACATCGTGGCCGCGGCCAAGTCCGATGCTGACGCGATCCGTGCCGGCGCCGAGGCCGACGCTGCTCGGATCAAGGCCGATGCTGCTGAATCGGCTGCCAAGACGATCACGGGTGGAGAGATGGCGGTTGCCGAGATGATCGGCGAGGCCAACACCCGGATCGAAGCCATGATGGCCAAGGCCGAGGCCGAGGCCCGGGAGCGTTCTGCAGCGGTCATCTCCAAGGCTCAGCAGCGACTCGACCGTTTGCTGGCCGCCGAGCGTGACGTCCACGATCGGGTCACGGCGGCCCTCAACGACATCCACGATTCTCTGGCCAGGGCCGGAATCGAGCAGTCGCGTGAGTTGGCTCTCACCGTTGAGGACCCCGAACTTGACGACCCTCTGGCCGGCACCAGTTGGGCCGACGACAACCTCCCGACCGACCTCATGAAGGAGTCTGCGTAGTCCGCGTGGCGCCCCGGGGTCGAGGATCTGCGACACCATGGAAGAAATACTGATGTCATGGTTGTAATGCAGATGTCATTATTGTAAAGTAACTGCAACACGGAATCGAGAAGGGGCAACTCTTCGAGATACCGAACCGAAAGAGGCGTCGCCTCGTATCTGCCGGATTTCCATACCGCCCGCGCCCGGCAGGTCGAGAAGGCGCCTCTTTCAGTTTTCGCCGTCGGTCAGCGTCTTGCGACCTTCGAGGGCCCGACCCAATGTCAGCTCGTCGGCGTACTCGAGATCGCCACCGACCGGTAGACCACTGGCGATTCTCGACACCTTGATCCCCATAGGTTTCAGGAACTTCACCAGCAGACTGGCTGTTGCCTCACCCTCCAGATTCGGGTTGGTGGCAATGATCACCTCGTCGACATCCTCTTCACCGACTCTGGTCATCAATTCCTTGATACGGAGCTGCTCGACCCCGATTCCGTCGATCGGGCTGAATGCTCCCTGCAACACGTGATAGCGGCCCCGAAACTCCTGGGTTCGCTCGATGGCCACGATGTCCTGGCTGTCCTCGACCACGCAGAGCATCCGCGATTCGCGCCGGGGATCGGAACACACCACGCATTCCTCGCCGCCCTCCGACAGGTTGAAACATCGGGTGCAGAACGACACCCGTTGCTTCGCCTCGATGATTGAGTCGGCAAGCTTGAGCGCTTCTTCGGTGGGAATCTTGAGAAGATGGAAGGCCACGCGTTGAGCCGACTTGGGACCGATCCCCGGCAGGCGGCCCAGCTGATCAATGAGCTCCTGAACCGATGCCGAGTAGCTCACTGCCCCTCGGGCTGGTCGCCGATGCCGAGCTCA
>CAZDYO010000058.1:0-9667 GCA_964509555.1 uncultured Acidimicrobiales bacterium | reverse complement strand
ACCAGCGCGCAGTTCTGCTGGCCGCCAACGTTCAGAACCAACTGGCCGTTGACAGTCGCCCTGGTCGATGCCGCAACGCTCGGCGAGCTCCGATTGAGTGAGACCGCGACTCTCGCGCAATTCGATGATCTGCACGGCAATGTCGTAGGAGCGAGCAAACAACTCGGCAGTGGCTTCCGACCCAGGAGCCAGTCGGGCCCTACGGTCGGTCATGATCTTCTGATAGCTGTGATCCACGTCATTGCCTCCTGCAGTCAGTATGGGGAACTCCCCATGACTCGTCAACCCATCCACGGGCATGGGGTCCAGATGCCGGTCATTGCTCACCGCCAGTTGCGCAAAGCGCAAGTGGCAAGTCTGTGCTGGAACGGTCTTGTCAAGGGGAATTTTGTTGGTGTTTGGTTGGTGTTGGGGCGCGTGAGGTCGGGGGTGGTTGTGGTTGTGTGGTGGCTGGCGGGTGTTGGGGGTCGGGTCGGGGTGGGTGGTGGTCTGGCTTTCGGGTTGGCCTGGCGCGTCGGCGCATGACGGGTTG
Organism: uncultured Acidimicrobiales bacterium; assembly: GCA_964509555.1. Classification (GTDB taxonomy): domain Bacteria; phylum Actinomycetota; class Acidimicrobiia; order Acidimicrobiales; family Aldehydirespiratoraceae; genus SZUA-87. The sequence goes on along the minus strand of CAZDYO010000058.1, from coordinate 9,135 downwards.
GTGAACCGCCACTCTGTGCTTCGCGGGTCGGGACCGCAGGGCGTGTATGCGCAGGTGGTTGCCCCTCACTGTGCTGGCGTCCCTTTGTTTGGGAGCGCAAAGACTTGCCGGGGATCGGTCCTGCAGCGGCGGCGCGCCGACGCGCCAGGTCATCTCGTGGCGTTGCGACGTCACCGGTGTCGCAGAGCCTTTCGGTGGGAACTTTCACGCGGTCATTTCTGCCCACACGAACCCGCCGAGCTCGCGGGCGACCGCGACAGCGACGACGTTGCGGGAGTCTTTGCGGGCTGCGAGGGCCGCGAACCGGCGACACAAACGCAGCTGGCATTTCCAGGCGCGGGCGATGGTGTCTGGGTGCACACCGTTTTGGCGGGCAGCGAGGCCGGCCCCGACCCGGGCGTGGTGTTGGTAAGCCCACGCGGACTCGATGAGTTGATGACGCACGTGGGTGTTGCCGGCTTTGGTCAACCCCCGCCAGGTTCGTTGACCTGAGGAACGCTCGGAGGGCACCAGGCCACAAAAACTTGAATGGGCTCCGGCGGTGGCGAAACGACGCCAGTCGCACACTTCGGCAACCAACGTGAGCGCCCCGAGACGATCAATACCGCGATACGCGCCAAGACGAGCAACCCGATCAGCGAACAATTCATGATCGAACCACTTCGACAGCTCCGTCTCGATGGCTCTCACATCTTGATCCCGGGACGATTCCACAGCCCGACAATGGTCAAAAGCCGCCCGGGCCGCTGAGTCGTCAAAAGTTCGGGTACCCAACCACCGCTGGTGTTTGTGCGTCCAAGTGCTGCCGTCACGGAACACTTCGCCATGACGCAACAACAACGCCGAAAGACGCTGACGGGCCCGACGACGATCCTCGAGCAACGCCGCCCTGGCCCGCAACAAATCCCGCACTCCCTCCTCAGCCTCGCTCGGCACCCGTATCGACACCAACTCCCCCAAACGAGCCAAACGCGCCAACCGCACAGCGTCACGACGATCAGTCTTGACCCGATCCCCCGCCGCTCGAGGGATCAACGCAGGCGCAACCACCTCACACGACACCCCCAAACCCCGCAACTGCCGACACAACCCATAACCCGTCGGCCCAGCCTCATACACCGCCCGCAACCGCGACCGATCACCCAACCGGCCAACCAGACGCCTCACCGACTCGCCATCAGCAAAAATCCTGTCAACCCCCACACACTCACCATCAGGGGCCACCACCGCCACCGAGATCGAATCCCGATGCACATCCAACCCCAAGAAAGTAAACGAACAATACGGCAAACTAGAAAACGGCACGGTCGGCTCCTCCTGTCATGTCGGCTCTACCCGCCATCGTCGCGGATAACCCACGCACAGACGGCACGGAGCCGACCGTTCCATTACGCCTGTGCCACTCATGTCAAACGTTTCTGGTGCAGTGCTCGGTGCAGTGCCGGGCGAGCGACTCAACCGTCGATGTCGACCCATCAACTGCCGCCGAGCAGCAGGCCGGAGATGCCATCAGCGATGGCGCGGTCGGCCTCGGCGATCTTGCCTGTGTAGTGCTTGGCCGCCACCGATGGATCGTGCCCGGCTCGCATGGCAACCTGACTCGGAGCGAAACCGAGGTCCTGGCCGTAGGTCTCCATGAACTTGCGCAGCGAGTGGAACTGGATGTGATCGAGCCCGACCCGCTTGCGAAGCCGGCCGAAGTACAACGTCACCGCACCCGGGCGCCAGGGCTCGGAACCGTCGACGGAGTCGGAGAAAACGAACGGATCCGGGTCGAGGTCGACGCCCACCTCTGTGGCCCTCCGCTCCAACATCTCGACCTGCTTGGCCAGAAGACGCAGCGTGTGATCATCGATCGCCACTTTGCGGATACGCCGGTTCTTCGTCGGTGCCTCCTGAATGGGCCGGCCGTTGAGGTCGATGATGTTGTGGGCGACCGCCAACACCTTGCGATCCCAGTCGATGTCGCGGTCTCGTCGGATCGCACACAACTCGCCACGACGCACCCCTGTCGACGCGGCCACGAAGATGGCCCGGGCGTACTCGGGCCGACGGGAGTCGTGTGCGGCCCTCATCAGCGCCCTCACGTCGTCTGGTGTCGGAACCACGGGCACCTTGTTGGGAAGTGCCGGTGGCTCGGCCCACTGCGCCGGGTTGGAGTCGCGCCAACCCCAGCGACACGCCTGGGTCATCATCGAGGAGATGGTGGCGTGGATCTGGTAGACGGTCCGCGGGGCGAGCCCACGACGTTGATGCTCGCCGTAGAGATCGGTCAGCATCTTGGTGGTGATCTTCTCCACCGGTTTCGACGCCAGCGTTGGTGCGATGTTGCGGCGGTAGGTCTTGTCGTAGTTGTGGACGGTGCTCGGCGACCTGCCCTTGCGCTCGAGTTCCACGATCCAGTCGCGAAACAAATCCTCGACGGTGACCTTTGTTCCCTTGTGTTTGCCGTGAGACACCTCGGTGAGCAACTCCGACCGCGCCTTGGTGGCCTCACGCAGATTGCCGCGGAATGTTCTGCTCTTCTGGCGACGCTTGCCGGTGACCGGATCACGCCCGCACTCGACAATCAGTTCCCACACACCCGGCGATCGCTCCCGCATTCCGGGGGCCGTTCTCATCTCTTTCGACATGGCCCGAGAGTAGGTGGGGACTATGACATATGTTGGATGGGTGTTGGATTTGGACTTCCAACGATCCGGTCAACGACCGGTTCTGAGCCAAAACCCCTGCTCAGATGTAGTGGGCCTGGTGGGTATCGAACCCACGACCGAGCGATTATGAGTCGCTTGCTCTAACCACTGAGCTACAGGCCCGCCCGAGGACCTTATCGGATGACGCGAAACGGACCGCACATGAATGTGCGGTCCGAATTCACTGCTCCGAATAGAGCCTCAGAGCTCCGGGGGTGGGGCTCGAACCCACGACACGCGGATTAACAGTCCACTGCTCTGCCAACTGAGCTACCCCGGAAGGTCAGGCGCCGATGCTACCGGCACAGCGACGTGCCGACACCACCAAATTGGCGCTATGACGGCTCCATGTAGGGGCGCAACCGGTCGCTCCGATTGGGATGACGCAATTTGGCCAGGGTCTTGGCTTCGATCTGTCGAATCCGTTCACGGGTGACACCAAATTCGCGCCCCACTTCCTCGAGCGTCCGCGGCCGACCGTCGACCAAGCCGAAGCGCAGGCGGACAACTTCCTGCTCCCGTTTGCTCAGCTCGTGGATGACCTCGGCGAGATCGGATGCCAACAACATTCTGGTGGCCTCATCGACCGGTGCGGCCGCGTTCTTGTCCTCGATGAAGTCGCCGAGATTCGAGTCGTCTTCCTCACCGACCGGCGAATCCAGGGACAGCAGGTCCTGTGAGATTCGCAGGATGTCGCGAATCTTCTCAACCGGCTCGTTGACCTCGGCGGCCAACTCCTCGACGGTGGGCTCGCGCTTGAGATTCTGATGCATCTGGCGCTGGACGCGCTTGACGCGGTTCATGGCCTCGACCATGTGAACCGGGATTCGAATCGTGCGGGCCTGGTCGGCTATGGCCCTCGTGATCGCCTGGCGTATCCACCAAGTGGCATACGTGGAGAACTTGAAGCCCTTGGTGTGGTCGAATTTCTCGACCGCCCGCATCAGGCCGAGGTTTCCTTCTTGCACCAGATCGAGGAGCATCATTCCTCGACCGACATAACGTTTCGCTATCGACACGACGAGGCGCAGATTGGCACGGGTGAGTTGGTCGCTGGCCCGTTGCCCATCGCGAACGAGGCGTTCCAGCCGGGCCCGTTCCGACGGTTCGAGAACAATTGGCTCGGGCGGTGGCGACTTGTCTTCGGACTCCTCATCGTCGTCGGATTCGATCAGACCGGCGGCGGCCAGTCTCTCTGCCGCCTCCACGCCACGTCTGATCCGGGCCGCTATCCGAACCTCCTGGCGGGTGTCGAGAAGGGGCACCTGACCGATCTCGCGCAGATACATGCGCACCGGATCATCGGTCGAACCCGAATCCGACCCCTGACGCGGCGGATGGCGTCGGGCATGGGCCGGTTCCTCTTCGACATCATCTCCGATGGATGCCGCTATCTCGGCGGCTCGATCGACCCGGGCCTTGTCGGCGGCCCGACGCTCGGGGCTCAAACCGTCGATGTCGACGGCCGATACCTGTTCGATCGGCTCGGCGTGGGTAACGACCGCGATGTCGGGTGGAACCGGCGAATCATCAGATTCGTCAAGTTCGATACCGGCGTCGGTGCACGCCTGTTTGATCGCGGCTATCACGTCGGGGGCCAGCTCGACGTCCTTGAACGTGTGGACGACTCGGTCGAGAGAGACATGACCAAGCTCGCGACGCTCTTCCAGCAGGGTCGCCAGCTTTCGCGCGTCGGCGTCGGAAAGCTGGTGGGCCTCACCCGATCCGGTCATGTTTCCCTCCCCTCGAGTTGATCGATGAGCCACGGTAGCAACTGCGCAAGAGCCGGTTCGCGAGAGTCGCGCTCCGCGAGGTTCTCGGCCTGCATTTTCACCCAGGCGATTGCCGACGCGAAGCCCTGCCGATCCTGAATGCTGGATGCGCCGCGGGCGTCGCGCTGGAGTTCACGCAAGACCCGATCGGCCGCGAGCCGTGCAATTCCGGCCAAGACATCTTCGGTGTCCGCATCGGATGGGTCGACCGCCAGTCTTCTCAGGAGCCCGGTTGCGGCCGGCCCGGCACGATCGGCGGCTGCCATCAACCCTCCGTCGCCGAGGGCCTCGAATGCCTCCCGGCGGACCGGATCATCGAACAGCGCCGGGGCCAGCCTGTCGAGGATCTCGTCGGGGCGATGTATGGCGACCCGAATGGCTTCATCCTCCGGGGTGAGACGCGTCGACACCGATGCAGCCGTCCCACCCGGATCATGGTCGTCGCGACGATCACGGGCCTCCGGTCTGCTCGGCTCGGGCGGGCCGGCGGCGAACTCGCGAAGCCGGCGGATGTCGATTCGGCAGCGGTCCGATATTTCCATCAGATACTGATCCCGCACCAACGGGTCGGGATGTTCGGCGACAACGCTGAAAGCCGCCTGGGCACCGTGGGCACGACCTTCGGCGCTGGAAAGATCGGTCGCGGCCAGAACCCGGTCGACACGAAACTTCAGGAATCGGATCGCCTCCGACACTGCTCGCCCAAGCTCGGATGGGTCCTCACGGGCCAGATCGGCCGGGTCGACGCCGGGTGGCAGATCAGCGACCAGCACCTCGAGGCCGAACTCCTGCTCCCACGCATACACGCGATCGGCCGCGGCGAGACCGGCAGCATCGGCATCGAAGGCCAGGACCAATCGGTCGGCGGAAAACCTCTTGAGAAGCTTCACATGTTGCTCGGTGAGCGCAGTGCCGCATGTGGCGACCGCCCTCTCGATACCGGCCTCTGCGAACCCGATCACGTCGGTGTAGCCCTCGCAGATGATGGCCTCACCGGCATGGACGATTCCCTCGCGGTGGTCGTGGAGGCCGTAGAGCACCCGGCTCTTGTCGTAGACGAGCGCCTCGGTGGTGGTGTTCTTGTACTTGGGGCCCTCGTGACCGGGCAGGATCCGCCCACCGAATCCGACCGGGTCGCCTCGCTCATCGAATATGGGGAACATCACCCGGCCACGGAACGCGTCTTGTTGCCTTCCGGCCTTGTTGACGAACCCGAGGCCGCTGTCGCGGAGGTCGTCGGCCGAGAGCCGAAGATGGCGGGCCAACTGATCCCAGTCGTCGGGGGCCCACCCGATTCTGTACTTCTTGACGATGTCGCCGCCGTAGCCGCGCGACCGCAGGTATCCGCGGGCCTCGCCACCGTCGGGTGATGACATCAGGCGTTGGTGGTAGAACTCGACCGCTTTGCCGACCGCGTCGGTGAGTTTGCGCTTACGGGCCCTGACCGCGCCCTCGTCACTCTTGGTGTAGTGGAGGGTTATCCCGTAACGAGCCGCCAGCGACTCGACCGCGCCCACAAAATCGAGATTGTCCATCTCCTGGACAAAACTGATGGCGTCGCCGCTGCGATGGCAACCAAAGCAGTAGTAGACGCCCTTCTCGGGGCTGACCGACAGCGAGGGTGTGCGCTCGCCGTGCATGGGGCATCTCGCCATCCAACTTCGACCGGATCGTTTGATCTCGGTGTGTTCCGCGATGAGCGCGACCAAGTCGGCTGACTCCCGAACCTTGGCGATGTCGTCGGATTGAATGCCCATTCGGGGGCGAAACTAGCCCAGACGCTCGGCCAGGTATTCCTTGAGCCGATCGATCGACACCCGATCCTGGCCCATCGTGTCGCGATCTCGCACTGTGACGGCGCGATCGTCGAGCGTGTCGAAGTCGACGGTGACGCAATACGGAGTGCCGATTTCGTCTTGCCGACGGTAGCGCTTGCCGATGTTCTGGGTCTCGTCGTAGTCGGCCATCCACCGGCCCTTCACGATGTCGAAGATCTCGTGAGCGGTCGGGGTGAGCGTGTCCTTCTTCGACAGGGGCAGCACCGCGAGCTTGTATGGCGCCAGCCGCGAGTCGAGACGCAACACGACCCTCTTGTCGTCGTTGACCTCGTCCTCGTCGTAGGCCGCCATCAGGAAGGCCATGGCGGTACGGGTGGCGCCGGCGGCCGGTTCGATCACGTGGGGGACGTAGTGTTCGTTGGCCGCTTGGTCGAAGTATTCGATGCGCTCACCCGAATGCTCGGCGTGTTGTTTCAGGTCGTAGTCGCCGCGGTTGGCGATTCCCTCGAGTTCGTCCCATCCCCACGGAAACAGGAACTCGACGTCGGAGGTGGCCGACGAATAGTGGCTCAGCTCATCCTCATCGTGGGGGCGAAGGCGGAGTTTGTCGGTCGGCATCCCGAGATTGAGATACCAGTCCATTCGCTCCTTGCACCAGTAGCCGTACCATTCCGACGCCTCAGCCGGCGGGACGAAGAACTCCATCTCCATCTGCTCGAACTCGCGTGTGCGAAACACGAAATTGCCGGGGGTGATCTCGTTGCGGAACGACTTGCCGATTTGGGCGATTCCGAAAGGTGGCCTCTTGCGGCTGGTCTGCAGGACGTTCATGAAGTTGATGAACATTCCCTGGGCGGTCTCGGGGCGCAGGTAGACCTCAGCGGCCGACTCCACCATCGGTCCGGCGTGGGTTCGAAACATCAGGTTGAACTCGCGGGCCTCGGTGAAGGTGCCGGTGTTTCCGCAGGTGGGGCACACATTGGGATCGTCGAGCTTGTCGAGACGGTGCCGCGCGTGGCAGTTGGTGCAGTCGACCAGCGGATCGGTGAAATTCTTCAGATGCCCGGATGCCTCCCACACGGCCGGCGGGGACAACACCGACGCGTCGAGGCCCACGACATCGTGGCGGAGCTGCACCATCGAGCGCCACCAGGCATCCTTAACGTTGCGGAGCAGCAACACGCCAAGAGGGCCGTAGTCGTAGGTGGAACGAAAACCGCCGTAGATCTCGGCCGACTGGAACACGAATCCGCGGCGCTTGGAGAGGTTGACGATCTTGTCGAACAGGCCCGCTTGGGCATCGTTTTCGGCCATGGCGAAGGAGGCTATCGGCCGCCACCTCGGAGCCGATCTGAGCAGGATTACTCGCGCGGGGGTGTCCGTGCGCGACGATGGTTGCGATGCAGACAAATCCGTACCCCGCGCCGCCCACAGCCAACCAGACCGATCCCACCAATGTGATGGGTCGACGAATCGTTGCCTACCTCATCGACGGGGCGCTTTCGTTCGTTGTTTTTGTTGTCACCTCCGTGGCTGTACTCGACAGTCTCACCGTGGCCAACAGCCAGGCCGCCACGGATCTTTGCGACGTGGTCAACAACTCACCTGACAGTAACGTGTGCGTGAATTTCGGGTCGACGGTCTACGCGGGGACCGGCAGCGACATGAGCACGATCGGGCTCATATTCCTGGCGTTTCTGCTGATCTTCCATGTTGTTCTTCCAACGTTCACCGGCTTCTCCCCCGGCAAGGGGATCATGGGTCTGCGGGTTGTCAAGCAAGACACGATGCAGACAGCCGGCTTCGGTGCCAACCTTGTTCGTTGGCTGCTCTGGATTGTCGACTCCTTCCCCTTCTGCGCCCCCCTGGTCGGTCTGATCACCGGTTTGGCGTCAACCAACCACCGTCGGGTCGGCGACATGGCGGCCTCCACTCTTGTGGTCCACAAGGATTCGGTCGGTGTCATTCCCCAGCCACCCGCAGCCACAACCAACTGGGCCCCTCCCCCCACGTCGATGCCTGCCACACCGCCATCGCCGGCTGCACCCCCTTTCACCCCTCCAACGCCATCCGCTCCCCCGCCTTCCTCCGCCCCGGCGTTCCCTCCTCCGGGCTCCACCGACAGCGTGACCACCCCACCGCCACCCCCCGGGAACTGGGCACCGCCACAAGCCGAGCCGACACCCGAGCCCGAACTCCAGTTCGAGCCAGTGGCAGCCCCCGAGGATTCACCACCCGAACCCCAGCCCGAGGCCGACACCGAACCCACAACCTCCGGCGAAACCCAGCCCGGCGTCGGGGCGCCGCAGTGGGACGAAGCTCGCAACACCTACATCCAGTGGGATCCCGACATTGAACAGTGGATGGAATGGAACGAGGGACAGGCCCGTTGGGTCCCGATCAGCCAGTGACCAGCCCGATGAGTCCCAAGCACCGTCTGTTGTCGCGCTCGTCCGGGAGCGTGGCAGTCGCGCTCGCGATGGCTCTGGTTGTTTCCGCCTGCTCTGGCGGCACGCCAGGCGCGTTGCCATCCACCACCACATCGTCGACCACCATCGCGATGCCGTCGACCACCACCGCCCCCGTAGCCACGGTGGCCCCGGCGACCGTGGCCCCGACCACAACCTCCACGACAACGACAACGACCACCACCACCACGACCACAACGACAACCACCACGACCACGACCACGACCATCGCCCCCACGACCACCGCGGTCGCGTGTGGAGGCAGCGGCGGACTCCCGGCCGGGGCGGCCAACCATTCGCTGGCAGCTGCTGATGTGGACGGCGACGGTGCCAACGACACCATCCACACCTATACCTTGGGCGACCCGTTGGCCGGCGGTGGCTGGTGGGTGCAGGTTTCCTTCGCGTCGGGTGGCGGCAACTC
>CAZDYO010000057.1:0-9676 GCA_964509555.1 uncultured Acidimicrobiales bacterium | reverse complement strand
GGAGGGCTCGGTCCCCGGCATCGTGGCCGTAGGTGTCGTTGAGGTCCTTGAAGTGGTCGAGATCGCAATAGGCGATGGCAAGGTCGGCGCCTTCATTCAATCGCTTCGAGACCTCATTTTCGAATGAACGCCGGTTGAGCATTCCGGTGAGCGGGTCGGTGGAAGCTTGGGCCTGCGATTTGGCGAAGGCCCTCAGGACACCGATGCGGTCACCGGAGCGGTCAGCCAGTTCGGTGAGTCGCTCGACCATCACCCGATCGGGGGTGACTCCGTCCTCGCGGGTCGTGTGCAACACGCCGACAGTCCGGCCGGCGACGCTGACCGGGACACAAACGGCGCTGCAGGGTTCACCGCCGCGGTCACGCAGGTTGGGGCACGCAGAGAAGGCGCTCCCGTCGGAGAATGTAAGGGTTGTGCCTCGGCGAATTGCCGGGCAGTCACCAGGCACCAGTGCCGGGCAGCCGGGCCTGTAGGTCTCGTCGTCGGTCGACAGCACTTGTTTGAGATGCGCGTGGCTCGAATCGGCCAACAGCAACTCGGTGGGACCATCGGTGACAATCTCCCGCAGGATCAGCTTCATCGATCGGAATCCGTCGGCCTCGGTTTGGGCCATGTCGAGCGCTTGGGTGAGTTCGGCTTCGAAGGCGGCACGGTCGGCATCGGCCAGTCGCTCAATGTTGCGATGCTCCGACTCGTTGTGCTGATTCCGAGCTGACCGGTACGTGGCGACGGACGCCCCGACACCGGCGATCGTGCCGACCGTCATCAGTACGCTCATCGCCATCAGCACACGATTGGCGGTGCCAGTGGTCTTGGCCTCCGATGCGACGAGTTGAGGCTCGGCGAACTGCTCCTCGAGCCTGTCGATGGTCGAGCGCATTCGTGCGAACTCCGACTGGGTGGTGTCCAGCTGGTTGATCACTTCGGGATCGGCTGCCGTGCGTCCCGCGGTGGCAAAAGCAGCCAGCCGATCGGTGCCGGCGAGCCACCGGTCGCGCCGCGACACGTAGTCGGCCTGCAGCTGGGTCTCTTCGGGACCGGCACCGGAATTCGCGAGGTAGGCATCCCACCATTCCCTCGAGCGATCCACTTGTGATCTGTATTCCGCAAGCAATTCGCTGCGGTTGGTCTGAATGGTGGTCAGGAAAGTGGACTCAACGGATCTCTCGGCCCGGAACAGATCACGATCCAGATGAAGAAGGTTGGTGAGCCGCGGCGATTCGACGTTCGCCTGGGTTTCGAACGAACCCTTCATCGAGATGACACCCAGGGTACCGATCCCGACGCTCACGGTCATCAGCGTCATCAACGTGATGGCCAAGAGCATGACGCGACGGTGGGGTTTGAGCGTTTTCACTTTGACCTCCAAGGGCCGGGGACTGCCGGCGAAGGTAAACCTGTCCATTCCTTGGATCGTCGCAAGGAAGGTGCCTCAACAGGGTCTGAAGCTCATTCTTGGTAGGTCGCGAGGCGCTGATTCCGAAGGTCAATGGTCATGTCCACCAACCAGGCGAAGACCGGGTCCTGAGAGCGACAGTCCATCATCTCCGGGTGCCACTGGACACCGAACCACGGCAGCGTGTCGTGTTCGATGGCCTCGATCGTGCCGTCCTCCGCGAACCCGGTGGGAGTGAAACCCGGGCCAACCTCGGCAATGGACTGATGGTGGAGGGAGTTGACCTCCCGGACGGTCCCGAACAGGCGCGCCGCGGTGCTGTTGGGAGCAAACTCGACCTTGTGAACCGGTGTGCCCGGCTGGCCGTCGAATCGGGCGTGGGTGGGCACGTGTTGAACGAGGGTGCCTCCGGCATGGACGTTCATCATCTGAATACCACGGCAGATTCCGAGTACCGGGATACCCGCGGCAGCGGCCGCGTCGAACAGCGCCGTTTCCTGCCGGTCGCGCTCGGGCTCCACCGCCTCAAGATCCGGGTCCGGGGCGGCGCCATAGAGATCCGGTGAAATGTCTGCGCCACCCGGAATCAGCAGGCCATCGATCATGGCGATGGCTCCGGCGGCGAACTCCTGAGGGTCACCCAGCCCGAACGGAATGTGGATCGGGAACCCTCCGGCTTCGTGGACCGCCTGCGCGTAGTAGGACATGTACACGTCGGCGGGCTGATCGGCGAGATTGGGAGGCGACCCGACCAGATCCCGCCCGTATCGGCGTCGGCCGGAGAGCCCTATGACCGGGCGTCTGCTTGAATTGCTGGGCAGCATGAAGGCATCTCCGGTCGATGTGGTGTGAAGTCCCGAGTATTCCCGGTTGGGGAACCCGCGCAAACCTCGGATTGTGCCGAGGTCGGTTGATTCTCAGAAGTCTTCGTCGAAGGAGACTTCGCCCTCGACACCGACCTGGTAGGCCGAGACCTTGCGTTCGAAAAAGTTGGACAGCTCCTGCACGTCCTGGAGCTCCATGAACGCGAACGGATTCGAGGATCCGTAGACCGCTCGTTGGCCGAGCTGGTTGAGACGCTGGTCGGCGACGAACTCGAGGTACTTTCGGGTGTCGGCGGTTGACATCCCGGGTACGCCCTCACCGAGGAGATCCTCGGCGAACTGGAATTCGACATCGACGGCTTCGCAGATCATCTCGGTGATTCGTTCGCCGAGGTCGTTGTCGAAGAGTTCGGGCTGTTCGGCGCGGATGGTTTCGATCACCTCGAATGCGAAGTTCATGTGCATCGATTCGTCGCGGAACACCCAGTTGGTGCCGGCGGCGAGCCCGTTGAGAAGGCCCTTGGATCGAAGGAAGTACACGTAGGCAAATGCTCCGAAGAAGAACAGCCCCTCAATACAGGCCGCGAAGCACATCAGGTTGAGCAGGAATCGCTTGCGGGCCTCGTCGGTGGTGAGCGGCTCGTCGCCGACCGCTGCCATCCACTTGAAGCAGAACTCACCCTTGCGGCGAATCGATGGGATGTTCTCGATGGCCGCGAAGGCCTCTGCCCGCTCATCGTGATCGGGGATGTAGTTGTCGAGCAGTGTGAGGTAGAACTGGACGTGGAGCGCCTCTTCGTAGAGCTGGCGCGACAGGTACATGCGGGCTTCGGGTGCGTTGATGTGTTCGTAGAGGTTGAGCACGAGATTGTTGGACACGATCGAGTCGCCGGTGGCGAAGAAGGCCACCAGCCTGCTGATCAGGTGTTTCTCTGCCGGCATGAGCTTTCGGTCGAGGTCGATGAGATCGTCGGCGAAGTCGATTTCCTCGACGGTCCAGGTGTTCTTGATCGCGTCGCGGTACATCTCGTAGAACTGCGGGTAGCGCATGGGTCGGAGGGTGAGGTTGAAGCCCGGCTCCAGGATGTTGGGTCGCTCACCGGGACGGGTGGCGCGATGGCCGAGAGTGTCGGGTCGGCCGGCGGCCTCGCCGGGAACGGGTTCCGCGAAGTAGTCGTTGGTGAGGGCCATCAGTCGCACGCCTCGCAGGTTTCGGGATTCTCGAGGGAGCAGGCGATCGCCTCGGCGTCGGTGAACGACTTCTTCTCTCCGCCTCCCGGATTGGGACCTCTGTTGGGTGCCGAGGTGGTGGTCTTGTTGATGCGGGTGGCGGGGCGGCTGCGCAGGTAGTAGGTGGTCTTGAGTCCGGCCTTCCATGCGTACATGTACATCGACGAGAGCTTGCCAATGCTGGGTGCTTCCATGAACAGGTTGAGCGACTGGCTCTGATCTATGAAGGCGCCGCGGTCGGCGGCCATCTCGATGAGCGACTTCATGGGCACCTCCCACGCGGTGCGGTAGATGGCCTTGAGATCGTCGGGTATGCGTTCGATCGACTGGATCGAGCCTTCGGCCTTCTTGACGTCGGAGATCATCTGCGAGTCCCAGAGGCCACGGAGTTGTAGTTCGGCGACGAGATGGCGGTTGATCTGCATGAACTCGCCGGAGAGGGTCTCGCGCTTGAACAGATTGGACACCTGAGGTTCGATGCATTCGTAGCAACCGGCGATGGATGCGATGGTGGCAGTTGGGGCGATCGCGATCATGAGCGAGTTGCGCACCCCGTGCTCAGCGATGCGGTCGCGAAGGGGCTGCCACCGCTGGGGATCCGACGGCTCGACCCCCCAGAGATCGAACTGGAGGTCGCCGGCTGCCATTCGGGTGTCGGCGAAGGCTTCGTGGGGTCCGTGTTGTTCGGCCAGTTCGGTGGAGGCCCACAGCGCGTTGAAGTAGATCTCTTCGCTTATTCGGCGGGAGGTCTCACGGGCCTCGGGCGAGTCGAAGGCCACACCGAGCTTGAAGAAGACGTCTTGCATGCCCATGAGACCGAGACCGACGGGACGCCAGCGACTGTTGGACGCGGCGGCCTCGGTGGTGGGGTAGAAGTTGATGTCGACCACCCGATCGAGGAACGGCACCACCATGCGAACCACCTCACCGAGGCGCTGGTAGTCGACCGCCGTGACGCCCTCGGGGCTGGTCTCGACGAACGAGCCGAGGTTGAGGGAGCCCAGGTTGCAGACCGCGGTCTCGTCCTGGCTGGTGACCTCGAGGATCTCGGTGCACAGATTCGACAGGTGGACGACGCGGTCTCTGCAGTTGTCGGCTCCCTTGGAAGCCGTGGCACCCGGACCTGTCTGGTTGCACTTGGCATTGGAGGAGTCCTTGAAGGTCATCCAGCCGTTGCCGGTCTCGGCGAGGGTCTTCATCATCCGCTGGTAGAGCTGCCTGGCGGGTACCTGCTTTTCGAATCGGCCATCGGATTCGGCTTTTTCGTAGATGGCGCGGAACTCATCGCCGAAGGTGTCGGTGAGTTCGGGGACCTTCTTGGGGTCGAACAGGCTCCATTGCCAGTCCTTTTCGACGCGTTCCATGAACAGGTCGGGGATCCAGTTGGCGATGTTGATGTTGTGGGTCCGCCGGGCGTGATCTCCGGTGTTGTCCTTCAATTCGAGGAACTGCTCGATGTCGGCGTGCCAACTTTCGAGGTATACGCAGGCGGCGCCCTTGCGTCGACCGCCCTGGTTTACGGCGGCGACCGAGGCGTCGAGGGTCTTGAGCCACGGCACGATGCCGTTGGACAGGCCGTTGGTGCCCACGATGAGCGAGTTCTTGGATCGGATGCGATGCCAGGCCACACCGATGCCGCCGGCGAACTTCGACAACCTGGCGATGTCGGTGTATCGCTTGTAGATGCCTTCCAGGGAGTCCTCGGGGGAGTCGAGCAGGTAGCAACTCGACATTTGCGGGTGGGTGGTTCCGGAGTTGAACAGAGTCGGGCTGGAGGGGAGGTAGGCCAGCGACGACATGAGGTCGTAGAACCGGATCGCTTCCTCGGCGTCGGTCGAGAGGCCGCAGGCGACTCGCAGAAAGAAGTACTGGGGGGTCTCGATCACGTAGCGGGACTCTGGGTGGCGCAGCAGGTAGCGGTCGTAGACGGTTCGCAGCCCGAAGAACTCGAAGTGTTTGTCTCGCTGTGTGTTGATGGCGGCGTTGAGGGTCGGGGCGTTGGCGGTGACGAAGTCGTTGACCTCGTCGCTGATGAGCCCGACCTGGTGTCCGAGGGCCACGGATTCTGAGAACCACGGCACGTTCTGGTTGCGGACTTCCTTGTCGATGTAGGTGGCGAGGAGCCTGGCAGCGAGCTTGGAGTAGTTGGGCTCTTCCACGATCAGACCGGCGGCGGTGCGAATCGAGAGTTCGTCGAGCTCCTGGGTGGAGGCGCCATCGGCGAGGGCGGCGATGGTGCGTGTGGACACGACCATCGGGTCTATGCCGAGCAGTCCTTCGGTGGCTCGGGCCACGGCGTTGACGATCTTGTTGACATCGACGGGCACCAGGTTGCCGTTGCGCTTGCGGACGCGCATCCGGCTGGCGGTGGCTGCCTCTTCGGATGTGTTGTCGACTGCGCTGAGTCGGTCTTCTGTGATCGCCATATGTGCCTCTCCCCATGGTCGGGCTGTGCCTGAATGGAGCGAGCAATGCCCGGGAAGTCTGCTCGTCCACCCTGCGGCGGTGAACGTGTTCGGGCGGAAAGGAACACGGCATCGCTGCGGGTCTGTAATTACAGCCGCGTAATTACGTCGGCGTCAACACTCCAAGGCAAGAACTTTGGCATTTCGCAAGATTTCTCTCGGAGCGACCCCTCAAACGCCCCCACAAACGCGTTTTGTGAACGTTTCGAGTCCCAAATGGGACTCGAAACGTTCACAAAACGCGTTTGTGGGGGTTAGCAGTCGCGGCAGAGGCGGGCGACGACGGCCTCTGCGGCCCGACGGCCCGACACCAGAGCCCCGTTCATCGACGCGTTCTGGCGATGATCCCCGGCAACGAACAAACCGGATGGCAGACGCACGGACTGGTCGGGATCTATACCGACGGGGTGTATCGGCAGCGCTCTCTCGATCCGGTCGACCCGGATGGTCTCCCAGGATTCGACGACCGAGCCGTACCAGCCGGTCAGGGCGGCACGTATCTCATGTTCGGTGGAATGAACGTATGGGGTGGACACCGCGATCAGGGCCCGGCCGTCGGAGGAGTATTCCGGCGCGACCTGGGTGAGTACGGCCAATGTGTTGATGACGCCGCCCTCGCCGTTGAGCACGATCATCGGCCGGCGGGTCGGAGCCTGATCGGCTGCCATCCACCAAGTGGACACCCCGACAGATCCGCGGTACTCGACCTGGCCACCGGTGAGGCGGTCGGCGGTTCTGGCATCGGTGGCGATGATCACCGCGCTGGCGTCGATTCGTGAGCCATCGACAATCACGTGGTCGCGGGCCACGGACTCGACGTCGACCCCGCATTGCACGGTATGGGCCGGAAGATCGGCCTCGAGCTGTCTGGGTATCACACCCATGCCCAACGCCGGCACGGCAGCGTCTCCGGTGCTGAGCATCAAGAATATGAAGTCGAGGTGGCGGCTGGAGAAGTTGAGGTCGGGGTCGAGGGTCATCCCGGTGAACAGCGGTCCGAGGAACTTGTCGATCATCCTCGGTGAGAACCCGATGTCGTCGAGCCGGGCACGTGCGGTTGACTCGGGTCGATTGAACAAGTCGTCGGGATCGATTGAGCGGACATCGCGGCGCATCTTCAACACCGCGAGCTTGTCCCTGAGTGTTCCAACTGGTGCCTTGGCCGATCTGAATGCCTCACCGGGGCAGCGCATCGGGTCGCACACCCGGTGGAACTCACCGTCGACCCTCACCACCGCGCCCGGGTCGAACATACGCAGATCGAGAGCTTTGAAGTCGAGCACGCGGGAGGCCTCGGGGTAGGCCGTGAAGATCGTCTGGAACCCGTTGTCGAGACGGAAACCGTCGACGATGTCGGTGTGAACACGGCCCCCGGCTGTGTCGGAATGCTCGTAGACGACCGGTTCGTAGCCCTTCTCGCGAAGGCGGCGGGCGGCGGCCAATCCGGCCAAGCCCGCGCCAACCACGACGACATCGTGGCCGCTCACGCTTGCGAGGTCCCCTCGTGAGTCACGGTCGGCGATTCTACCGACCCGGCCACGGAGCGCGTCAACCAGTGTGGTGCCGGCGACGATCAGGCTGTTCCGGCTGGCGCTATGGACCCCATCCTCCCGGCATGGAAGTCCTCGAAGGCTTCGATGAGCTCGTCTCTGGAGTTCATGACGAACGGCCCGTACCGGGCAACAGGCTCGTCGAGGGGAGCCCCGGTGAGCAGCAGCGCCTCGAGCGTCTCAGTGGTGGTCGCGAGCAGCAGATGTCCGGGTCCGCGCTCATGGATGGCCAGGTTCCGTGTTGGCAGCAGCGTCGCCCCGGATCCGACGAGTGCCGAGCCCCGGAATGCGTACATACCTGCGTTGTGGCCGTCGGGAACGTCGATCTCGACGGTGCGCCCGGGTTCGACGGTGAGGTGAGCGGTTCCGATGGGCGTTCGGGTGGCAGCGGGTCCGTTGGCACCGAACATGGTTCCGGCGATGATCTTTGCCGTCCATCCCGGTCCGGTGACCGTGGTGATTCGATCACCGGTGATCGACTGGTAGCGAGGGGCGGCCCGCTTGAGATCCCGGGGGAGATTGATCCAGATCTGAAATCCGTGGACCCGGCCGCCGTGCTCGCGGATATCCCGGCTCGGCATCTCGGAGTGGACGATCCCGTCGCCTGCGGTCATCCACTGCACGTCGCCGGATCGGATGGTGCCGTGGTTGCCCCGCGAGTCGCGATGCTCGAACTCTCCGTCGAGCATGTAGGTGACGGTTTCGAAGCCCCGGTGGGGATGGTCGGGGGCGCCCTGGGCCTCGCCGGGTCGGTAGACGGTGGGCCCCATCTCGTCGAGCAGCAGGTACGGATCGAGTATGTCCAGGGAGGCGGTTGGGAATGGCCTGGCGACCTCGAACCCCGCCCCTTCCAGCGTGTGGGTGGCCGGAACCACGCCGGTGACCGGGCGTATGGGGCGGGGTGGGTTCACTGGGATCAGCTTTCTGCTGGTATGAGTTGGATCTCGAGTTCGACGGTGGCCTTGTCGCCGATGAGGATTCCGCCGGCGTCGAGAGGGACGTTGAACTCGATTCCGAAGTCCTTGCGACTAAGAGTAGTTGTGGCCGAGAAACCGGCGCGGGTGACGCCGTAGGCGTCGACCGCGATGCCGTTGAACTCGGTCGCCAACTCGACGGTACGGGTGATTGAACCGAGGGTGAGCTCGCCGGTGACGGTGCCGGTGACGCCACTGGGGTCTACGGAGATGTTCGTGCTGCGGAATTCGAGGGTCTGGTTCTTCTCCACGTCGAAGAAGTCGGCACTGAGTAGATGGCCGTCGCGCTGTTCGTTGTTGGTGTCCACCGACGCGAGCTTGATCGTTGCCGACACCTTGGATTCGTCGAGGTGTCCGTTGGACTCCACCGAGCCGCTGAACTCCCGGAACTGTCCTCTTACCCTGCTGAGGCCGAGATGACGGACCGCGAAGCCGACCTCACTATGGGCCGGATCGATCGTCCATCGGCCCGCAGGAATGGTTGGAGCCGAAGATGTGGTGTTTGTGGTGCTTGTCATGGGGGGCTGTCCTTGCTAGGTAGTTCAATAATAAAGAAGATAGTTAAAGGTTGAATGAGATGCAACCGAGTATCATGAGACTTGTGACACAACCCCGATGGCTCGACGATCGCCAGCAGCAGATGTGGCGCGGTTGGATCGATGCCACCCGCAGAATCAACGCCGCGATCGAAAAGGACATGCGGGCAGACAGCGGCCTTACCGGCGACGACTACGAGGTGCTCGTACGTCTGTCCGAAGCCCCTGAGCGGAGGTTGCGCATGACCGAACTCGCCGCGGCAGTCACCAATTCCCCGAGCCGGCTCTCACAGCGCGTCGACCGACTGGAGCGCGATGGCCTCGTCGCCCGCCGCAGATGCCCCAACGATGGTCGTGCGTTTCACGCGGTGCTCACCGACCTCGGTTTCGCCAAGCTCGCGGAGGCCGCGCCGGCCCACGTGGAGGCGGTGCGGCGGGCCCTCGTCGATCGCCTGTCGCGCGAGGAGATCGAGTTCCTGGCCGACCTCATGCCCCGCTTGGCCGAGCCGGTGGACGAAACCTGAGGGATCTGCCAACATCCCCCATGCGTCCAAACCTCAGATTCCACGTGCTCCTCATACCGAACGCACCGATGTCGGAGATGATGCATCGGTTCGCATGGCTCGAGGATCTCGGAATCGAGGTGGTGGCCATCGGCGACCACTTCACCGACTGGACCAAACCCGACAGCTCCTGGTTCG
>CAZDYO010000056.1:0-9702 GCA_964509555.1 uncultured Acidimicrobiales bacterium | reverse complement strand
TCGTCGATTAACGATATAGATCTCAACGAAGTTTGCAAGTGTCCCTTGTCACCCTTCGCCAAGAAGCTCCAAGGTCTCCCATCCGAGAGCCGGATCAAGCCCGCCGCACAGCGGCTGCATCACCAGAACACCGAACTCGGCGATGAGGCCCTTGGCCTCATCCGGCGTGACGATGCGATATGCGCCGTTCTCGGCCCGCAGTTCCTCGACGGTGGTGGCGGCCGATACCGAAGCCGCCGACTGGAGAGCGCCACCCATCCAGTCGGCGTAGGTGAGGGCGTCGTGGAGCATGTGGGGACCGATCTCCAGCCAGGCGCGGTCGGGGTCGCGAGACACGAACACGGTCGTGGGGGAGCCTGCCGATGGTGAGAGACACATGCCGGTGGGGTTGCCGTGCGATGCTGCGGTCTCGTCGTAGATACGGGCCAGTTCGGGATCTGACGATTGGGGCGTGAACAACAAACCGTGACGGGCAGCCCGCTTGGCCGCGGCTGGTGATCCGCCGCCGTAGGCGATGGTCGGTCCGCCCGGGGTGAAAGGCTCGGGTGTGACGCGAATCGTGCGGTCACGCCAGGTGAAGCGCTCGCCCGACAGTGCCCGACGAAGAACATCGAGATGCTCGTCCATCAGAGATCCACGTTGGGCTTCATCGACACCGAACATGGCGTACTCGTCGGATCGGTATCCCAGCCCGATCGTGTAGCTCACCCGGCCCCGACTCAGATGGTCGAGCACGCTCATGTCCTCAGCCAGCTTCACCGGGTCGTACATCAGGGCCAGAAGAGCGCCGACGTTGATCTGAAGCCCGGTGGTTCTGGCGGCGGCCGCTGCCGCGAGCACCATCGGCGATGGGAGGTAGCCATCCGGGCTGGCATGGTGTTCGGAGAACATAACGCTCAGCGCGCCGTGAGCGTCGGCCCATTCACTCATGTCGAGGGCTGCTGCGTAGAGATCGGCCATCGATTTCGAGTCCGGTGTGGACCGCCGAAAGTCGAACCGGAGGATGAACACCTCGGCCCGGATCAGATGGTCCAAGCGGCGCGGGTCAGGCCGTGGGGGTCGGTGAGGACCCGGCTCTGGTCGCCGAACTCCATGGTGGGCCGCTCGTCGGTGTTGTATGGCGGCCAATCACCGATGCCCTCGTGGCTCGGGTTGCCGGTGCGTACGAACGCGATCCAGGCCCGATGCATGCGGTCAGAGAGATCCGGTGGCCATGGTTCGTTCTCGCCGAGCAGGGCCTTCCATGGACCGAGAGGCATGTTCCACACGAACGGAATCTCGAGTGCGTGCATCGACCCGAACGCCCCGCCGAACCCCTGGCTCTTCCAGGTGAACAGGTAGGTGAACACCGGGCAATCAGGACCATGCTTGTCGGCCTGGGCATCGGCGACGGCGAGGCTCGAATTGCGAAAGAGCGTGTCGCCGAGCATCCGAACCGCCAATTCACGGTTGGTCTCACCCGGGTACTCGCTACGAAATGCGTTGATGACCGCGTCGGCGTCGTGGCCGATTCTGGTTAGTTCCCCGGCCAGTTCGGTATCGCTGATTTCGGCCGGCAGGTAGAGGCTGAACAGGGTGCCTTCGTCGGCGTTGGTGCCGATCAGAAAGGGAACCGGGTCGGCAACGACCGCCTCGGCCGGGTTGCTGGTGAGAGTGACGCCGTCGATGGCGGGGCGGAACCCGCGCCTGTGAGAGGTGATGAGAGTGACGCCGAGTTGGGCGGCACCCTTGTCGAGTAGTGCCTGCTGAGCTGTCAGCAACTGCTCCACCGACGCCGAGCGCATTTCAGCGAGGGATACGGACACCTCGCCGGTGACGGTTGCCAACTCGGTCCGGAAGTCGTCGGCAAATTCGTGGCCCGCAGGCCCGAAGCGTGCCGGACCGCTTTCGGAGATGGCCTGATGAAACAGCGGCCGGGCCGCGGGGGAACACAGAAGGGCGTTGACTGCCCCGGCCCCGGCCGACTCTCCGCAGATCGTGACCCTCTCGGGGTCGCCGCCGAACGCCGCGATGTTGTCGCTGACCCATTGAAGGGCAGCGATCATGTCGAGAACTCCGTTGTTCTGCGACCCGACGTGGGACTCGTCGAGATGTCCGAATTCGGCGAATCCGAACACGCCGAGGCGATAGTTGATGGTGACCACGACTATGTCGCCGGCGGTGGCGAACGACGCGCCACCGTAGGCGTCGCCCGAACCGTTCAGGTAGGAACCACCGTGTATCCAGAACAACACCGGACGCGCCGCCGAGTCGGCGGCCGGGGTGAACACGTTGAGAAACAGGCAGTCCTCGGAGATCGTGAGATCGCGCTTGGGTAGCACCGACTCTTCAGGACGTGGTGGCTGGGGGGCCGAGGCGCCGAAACGGGTGGCGTCGAACACGCCCTCCCAGGGCTCAACCGGCATCGGCGGGCGGAATCGATTCTCTCCGGCAGTCGTTTGGCCGTAGCGAATGCCGAGGAATTGCAGGGCCCCGCCTTTTTCACGGCCCCGAACCCGGCCGAGTGGGGTGTCGATGGTGGTCATGGGTCGCGAAACTAATGCAGTCCCGGTCGATGAAGTGAATACCGGGTTAATCCAACGATCACGAGATCCTCACGAGTGGGGTTCACCCTTGGCACCATGACTTGTGTGAAGAGGCCTGAATCGACGGTCGGAATCCTGACGCTGGCAGCAGTGTCGGTGGTCGTGACTCTTGTGGCGTCATCATGTGGTGCTTCGAAAAGTGGACCTGCGGAGGCTGCGACCACGACCAGCGAGTCAACCATCACCACTCCGGTAACCACACGCCCTTCGTCCACAACATCCATCCCATCGGCGGGCGACGCCCTGCCGGTGGAGGTACCGGCCGATTTTACGACGATGTTGTCCGCGCCGATCAGTGGAACCACCTATCACCTCGCAGTCGACGAACCCTGTGCGTCCGACACCAACGACGGGCTGTCTGCTTCATGTGTTGATGGGCATGGACCGTGGCGAACACTTGCAGCACTCGGATCGGGGCCCGCCATATCGGCGGGCGACGCCGTCGTCTTGTCCGAGGGGGCCTATCCGGTCGACATCACCCGCGACGGAGTGAGGATCCGGGAGTCGATCTCGGGCACCACCGAGTCTCCGATTCGGTTCATGGCCGCTGAGGGCGCCGATGTGATTCTCGACGGAGGGTTCAGGGCCGAAGCATGGCTGGCGTCCTTCGATGACCGTTCGGCGGCGGCAGCCGAATGGACCCGCACCTACCACAACACCCACGTGCTCGCGATTGACGGCGACCATGTGATCGTGGAGGGAATCACCATCACGGGTTGCGCGTATGCATGTGTGCAGTGGCGGGGCACGAACTCGATTCTTGTCGACTCGACGATCGACGGCGGAGTGGAGGACGGGATCAAGACCACCTATCTCGGGACCGAGGATTCACCATCGAGGCACAACTTGGTGCTCCACAGTGATTTCAGTGGTTTCGGTGACCAGGCAATCGACGCGTGGGGAACCCGCGACTTCTGGGTGGTCGGCAACCACATCCATGACAGCAACCCGGCCATCAACACCGAGGGCCGTCCCGGCACGCCCGTGTGGACCAAGGGTGGGTCGAGAAACGTCTGGTATGTCGAGAATGTGTTCGAGGACCTGCGGGTGAGATCGCATGCCCTTGATCTGGGTGGGTGCTGCTGGCACAACTGGAGCGGGCGTGATGACGACGGCAACCTGCTGCCGGTGGCTTCGGGTGTGCACGCTGTCCGCAATGAACTGTCGCGGATCGTCACCACGGCCGGTCGGCCGTGGGATGGTGCCATCGGGGTGGAGGGATGCCGTGATTGTGAGGTACGTGACAACGTGATGACCGACGTGACCGCGGCGATTGGCGTGCACGACACCCGCGACGGCACGAACCGGATGCCGACAACCGGGCTGTTGGTGGACGGCAACGTGGTGGACGGCAGCGCGGTGACGGTCGGCGGTTAGCCGGCGGCGATGAGAAAGTCGGAGATCTGGATGTCGGCGGCGCCGTAGTCGGCGAAGTTGTCGTCCATGCGACCCTTGATGAATTCACGCCAGGTGAACGACCTGTAGAGGGGTTGATCGTCGATCAACTCGGCGATCGGCTCGACAACCGTGTCGGACGACGGGTTGAAAAACAGAGGGATGCTGTAGCGATCAGTGGTT
The DNA here is from genome assembly GCA_964509555.1 of uncultured Acidimicrobiales bacterium. Classification (GTDB taxonomy): domain Bacteria; phylum Actinomycetota; class Acidimicrobiia; order Acidimicrobiales; family Aldehydirespiratoraceae; genus SZUA-87. The sequence continues at coordinate 5,539 of CAZDYO010000056.1, read as the reverse complement.
GTCATCGGCGTCACCCGATGTATTGCCGCGCGGTAGCGGTCGTTGGTCCACACCTGCATCACATCGCCCAGATTGACCACGATGGTGCCCGGGCGGGGTGGGACATCAATCCAGTCTCCCGAACGGTTGAGCGCCTGAAGCCCACCGGTGGCGTCCTGGATCAGAAGCGTGAGCACACCCGGGTCGGTGTGGTGGCCCAACGCCACCGGGCCGAGGTCCTTGAGGCCCGACCTCTGATCGGCGGGCACCGGATCGCCGACGGTGTAGTGGTTGAGCCGGATGGTGCTGGTGTCGCGACGCCCGGCGTGGGCGTCGGCTATATGGGCGGGTAGCCCCAGGGTCGAGTGGACCAGGCTCACGGCCCGAACCGCGAGGGCCGACAGTTGATCGAAGAATTGGCTCAGCTCGTCCTGGAAACCCGGCAGGTTCGGGGGCCATCGGTTGAGGTCGCGGTGACTGCAGCGCGGATCAATGAAGTCGAACACTTCCTTGTGGTCTCGCACCCGTTTGGTCAGTTCGCGGTCGTAGTAGCCGAGATGGTTGTCGGCGTCGCGGCGGATCGGTTCGGTCACCGCGGGACCAGCGGTGAAGAACCGGCGGGCCTGATCCCATGTTCGTTCGATCATCTCGTCGAGGCCGTGGCCCTCGAGCAGAAAGAACCCGTGATCACTGCAGGCGCGGTCAAGGGCTTCGACCGACACGGCGGATGGGTTCGAGATGTCAACAACCGGCACGGTTTCCATGGGTTGATCCTGTCAGTTGCCGTCGGGAATCACCATCGTGATCGAACCATCATCGAGATTGGGAATCCAGATGTGCCCCTCCGCGGCCAGCGGAGTGCCCGGCCCGGCCTCGACCACGATCGCTCCCAGCATCTTTCGCGAGGCCATGTGGATGACCGTGACCGTGTCGGAGGCTGTGTTGGGTACCCAGAGGAAACCTTCCGATTCGATCGGGGTGCCGGGGCCATACCCCACCTCGATCGCGTCGACGACCGCATGCGAAGTCGGATCGATCGCCACGACCGATCCGTGCGACAGGTCGGGAGAGTCGGAATCGACAGGTACCCAGATCAGACCGCCGGATTCGAGCGGCGTGCCGGGCGGCCCTGCCAAGGTGATCGTGTCGATCACTTCCATGGTGGCTGGGTCGATCACGCTGATGGCGTTGGCCCCCCATGCTGAAGCCCAGACAACTCCGTCCGCGGCGATGGGAGTGTTGGGGGAATCTCCGACGGTGATGGTGGCCACGACGGTCTTGGTGGATTCGTCGATCACGGAAACGCTGTCGACACGGGAATTGGGAACCCATACATATCCGTCTGCAGACGCTGGGGTGTTGGGCCCGAAGCTGACCTCGATTGTGTCGGTGACGCTGCGTGTGGCGGGGTCGATCACGGAGATGGTGCCGTCGCTCTTGTTGGCGACCCAGACAGATCCACCGGACTCGATCGGCACGCTCGGTGCACTTCCCACCGTGATCGTGTCGACGACCGTGAGTGAGGTGGGGTCGATCACCGACACTGTTCCGTCGCGGTTGTTGGCAACCCAGATCAGACCGTTTGATGACAGAGGAGTCTGGGGGGAACGGCCGACGTCGATGGTGTCGGAGACGGCCTCATCGACTGGGTTGATCAGGGTCACCAGGTCGGAATCGGACGCGGCCACCCAGATGAGACCGTCGCTGAAGATCGGGCTCTGTGGACGGTCTCCGACCGGCATTCGTTCAAACACCGTGGGGTTGATTGACGGGGTGGAGGCCGCTTCGGTGGTGGTCGGAGCAGTGGTGGTAGGGGCGTCGGTGGTCGGAACGCTGGTTGTTGATGGCGCCGCTGGCGATGACGTGGAGGCCGTGGGTGTCGATGTGGCGGCGCTCTCGTTGGCGGCGTTGGAACCGCCACCACATGCCGTTGCCACGAGAGCAAGTGAGATCAGGGCTGCCAACCCTCGGGTCGTGGATCCTTGCGTCAGGCAGGATTGTGAACGACTCATTTAGCGCCTCCGGATCGCGGCGATGGTAATGGACATCTGCGCCGTGACTCCGATCGGGCTGCCGGGTCCCACCAACTTCTCGACAGTGACAATGTGGTGACATGACACCTGATGATCAGACCGGAGCGACCCTTCTGCCCAACCCCAAGTGGATACGGGGTTTCATCGACGGGGTGCTGGTCGTCGACAGTCAAGATGTGATGGGTGTCTGGGACAACCGGCATTTCCCCAGTTGGTATCTCCCGGTCGGCGACGTCGTTGCCGAGTTGCGCTCCACCGGTAGAACCGAGGCAATAACCGGCGTGGGGGAATGTGAGGTCCACGATCTCGTGGTTGGCGACACCGTCCGCACGGGGGCTGCTCTCACGCCCGGGCATTCGTCGATCATGGAGTTGAAAGACCGCGTGAGGCTGGAGTTCGCTTCGGTCGATCGCTGGTTCGAAGAAGACGTGGAGGTGTTTTCCGAGCCGAGAAACCCCTACGTGAGAGTGGATGTGTTGCCATCGTCGCGACATGTGACGGTGAGCCACGGCGGGGTTGTGGTGGCCGACACCCACAAGCCGACTGTGCTCTACGAAACCGGTGTCGCTCCCCGGTTCTACATCCCGCCAACCGATGTCAACCTGGCGCTGCTCCGGCCGGCATCGCGGGCCACGAGCTGTCCCTACAAGGGGTTCGCCGCCTACTGGACGGTGGTGGTCGACGGTGATGAACTGCTCGAGTCGGCGTGGAGTTACGCCACCCCGTTTGCCGAAGCCCGGCTCATCGCGGGGATGCTCAGCTTCTACACGAACCGTTTCGTGGTGGAGATGGACGGCAAGCGCATCACCAACTGAGTCAGTGGCGGCCGGGTCGTCGACAATCAGCGACAACTGTGTCGGGCTTGCGGAACACGAGGCCGGTGGGGCCGGGTGGAAACTTGTTGGTGGGGGAGAGGCCCGGGCATTCGGCGATCACCGCGGCGATCGCGGCGATGGCTTCGATTCTGGCCAGGTGCATGCCAATGCAGGCGTGGGGGCCGTGGACGAAACTCAAATGGGATCCGGCATTCGGGCGGTCTACGTCGAAGTTGTCGGGATCGGCAAACACGTCGGGGTCCCGGTTGGCGGCAGCCAGCGAAACCGACACATGGGCCCGTTCGGGAAGGTCGACTCCGGCAAGCCTCACGGGCGCGGTCGTGTAGCGGTCGACCAGTGTCGCTGCTGGCTCCATACGCAACGATTCCTCGACGGCGGCCGGCACCAAATCGCGATCGGCGACCAACCTGCGGAGGCTCGTCGGGTTCTCGAGAAGATGAAAGAAGGCGTTGGCGATCATCCCCTCGGATGTTTCGATGGCGCCGAACAACATGATGGCCGTGTTCGACCGCAGCTCTTCATCGGAGAGTGAGCCGGAGTTGTGGATGCGGCTCATCAGTGTTCCGTCGATCCGGTTGGTTCGGTCGACCGCGTCGGAGAGCGCCGCGAAGGCGTCGAGTGATGATCGGGTGACATCACCGCCGGAACTCACCGACTCGACGCCGGCCACTATCAGTCGGTACCAGGTGCGCAGTTCTCCGGGATCAACACCTTCCAGGCCAAGCGCCTCGGAGATGGTGGCCACGGCCAGCGGTTCGGCGATGGTCGTGCGCAGGTCGGCGGTGCCGTCCGGCAGCTCGGCCGCCAAGGTTCGGGCGGTCGACTCGATCTGCTCACGGTGGTTGTTGGCACTGGGCCGTCGGCGAAACGGTGTGGCGAACGGGGCCCGGTGTCGTTGATGGTCGGGTCCGTCGAGGGAGAGCATGCTCGGCCCCACGACCTGCGCGGTCGAGAACCGGGGATCGTCGACCGTGAAAGTCTGGTCGTCGAGCAGCACCTCTATGGCCAGGGCCCTAGTGGTTACCACCCACGCGTCGAGGGCATCCACCCAAACCAGTGAACCCTGGTCGCGAAGAGTATGAAGGATCGGGTGGATGTTGCCGCGCAACTCCTCAAGCGATGGGGGTGGTGGCTCGAGGGTGTTGCCGGGCATGCCCGCATGGTAGAGACCACGAAACCGGCTCGTGGAGTCAGCTGGCCAATGGTCGGCGGGCGCCGAGGTCGGCACGGTCGGCGGCCTTGATTCCGGCGTGGTAGCCAGATCCGTCGATTCTGGCCCGTGAACGCAGCGACGAGAGGTGGGGGAACGCCGTTTCGACAAAGGCCTCTACCTCGGTGGCCCGGGATGCCAGCACCGGCAGTAGCCGATCGGAGCCCGACTCGGTGGCCGCGGCTTCAGCAGCAGCCGACTCGGTGGCCTGTGAGAGACGCTCGCCGATTCGTCCGGCGAACCCGACGAGAAACGATCTACGGAAGGTTCGGGTGGAGCTGCCGCCCCAGCCGTCGGTCTGGCTTCCGTGGGCGTGCATCGCGTGGGTGGCCTGCACCAACAACGAGGTGTAGATCAACTCGGTCGCTTCGAGGTCGAGATCGAACCCCATGACTGTGGCCAAGCCGAGCCCGGTGTGGAGGATGGCACGACAGCGGTTGGCCCTGGCCACCTCGGCCAACAGCCCGAACTTCTCGCGTTCGTAGGGTCTTTCAACGGCGAGGCGCACCATTGATGGCGAATCTGTCGAAGCCGAATCGTTGTTGAGTGAATCGAGAAGATGATGCAGTGAGTGGGTGGTGATCAGGGTCTGGGCCTTGGTGGTGAACGCCTCGGCTTCGGCCTCGAACTCGGTGGCTTCGGCCTTGGCCAGAAGCGCTCTGACCTTCCGGAGCATGTCGGGGTCGGCTCCCAGTTGATCCCTGCGACCGGTGGGGTGTACGCCTGCGGTCTGCCCGGAGCCCGGTTTGCCACGGGCAACACCACCGATGGCAGTGCCGGGTAGGTCGCACATTGGCCGGAGATCCGGGAGCCAGGCGATCGTCTGGTGGAGTTGTCTGGCGTCGGTCATTACCGAGTCGGCATTGCGGGAGTTGACCAGATCGCTCATCGGCGAAACCGAGTTGATGGTGGCCGGCATCGAGTTGAGTTGCTGCTGCCATCTGGGTGCCAGCCGGTCGTGGTATCCCTCGGCCAGATGTTCGGCGAGAATCATCCGGCTGGCCAGCGAGGCCACCCGACCCGATCGGGTGAATGCCACCGTGGCCACCAAGTCTGCTGGCATCCAACCGCGTTTCCAGAGAGAGGTGATGTGGGCCATGATCTGTTGCTCGAGTTCGAATAGATCACGGGATGGCTGTTGACGTATACGTGGGTCGAAGGTCATGTGGCCATGTTGTCGCTGGGGTGTGACAGCTGGGCGATGTCAGCGCCGGCGAAGGCGCCTGATCAGCCCCACCGAGCCGGCCAGCAGGCCGGCGCCCACAACCGGGGTGGCCCGGGTGATCACCTTTACCCTGCGGAAACGCTTGAGCATCTGCTCGCGGTCGTTGACGTGGGGGTACGGGATGTCGGGCTGCAGTACTCCCAGAAAGTCACACAGGGGACCCCATCCGTCGGTGGACCGGAACACCAGTAGACGGTCGGTGGGCACGGTGGCGATCACCTCTTCGGTCCACGAATTGAACTTGTTGATGGCGAAC